>JANOPR010000357.1:0-4866 GCA_031421955.1 Burkholderiales bacterium | reverse complement strand
TGGAGCGTCGGCAGGGCCAGCCGGCCGTCGCCGAATTGACCCTGCGGCGCGCCCTGGACTATGCCCACAGCGGCGGTGGACACCCGGCCCATCTGGGACTCAACCTGGCGCTGGCCGACGCGTTGGTGCAGCAGGGTCAGTTCGACGAACCCATCGTGATCGCCAGCCCGAACGGGCGCGCCAGGCTCTCGGTGCTGTTGCGTTCGTACGGTGAGGACTCCAAGCTCGTTCTGTCGCAGGACATTACCGAGCGTGAGCGCAACGACGCGATGCGGCGCGACTTCGTCGCCAACGCGTCGCACGAGATTCGCACGCCATTGACGGTGCTGGCCGGGTTTGTCGAGACCCTGTCCAGCGTGCCGCTGGATTCGACCGAGCAACCTCGCGTGCTGGCGCTGATGCGCCAGCAGACCGACCGCATCCAGGCCCTGGTCGACGACTTGCTGACGCTGGCGCAACTCGAGGGCAGTGCGAGGCCTTTGCCCGACCGTTGGCTTGCGGTCGAGCCTTTGCTGGCGCAGGTGTTGGCCGACGCGCAGTTGCTGTCGGCGGGGCGCCATCGCATCGAAATGGCGGCACAACCGGATTGCGAGGTGGCGGGCATTCAAAGCGAACTGGCCAGCGCAATCGGCAACCTGGTCACGAACGCGATTCGCTACACGCCCGCGGGTGGCGCCATCGAGATGGCGTGGCGAATCCGCGAGCAAGACGGTTGCGCAGAGTTCGAGGTGCGCGACACGGGCATCGGCATCGGCCGCGAGCATCTGCCGCGCCTGACCGAGCGCTTCTACCGCGTCGATGGCAGCCGCTCGCGCGAGACGGGGGGCACCGGACTGGGCCTGACCATCGTCAAGCATGTTGCGCAGCGGCATGGCGGCGAGCTCGACATGCAGAGCGAACTCGGCCGGGGGTCAAGGTTCAAGCTCGTATTGCCAGCGGCGCGGGTGCGCTTGACCGCTGCGCGGGTCGCGGCGACGCACTTCAACGTGAACGGTGCAGGACCAGCGTCGTCTCCTCGCGGTCAGTCGGCCGCCTGACCCGGGCGACCAGCTCCCAACCGGTGGGCGCGCTCAAGCGAGGTTGATTGCGGTTTTCCTGCATCAGTCGCACGGCACAGGCCGCAACTGCGCGCTGGCTGGCATCGACATGCCAGCGTCCATATTGCTCGAGCGCAGCGACTGCAGAACGCGGATAACCCGGAGCGGCCACGCAGGCGCCGGCAGGCACATGCGGCGCGAGGCGCGCAACCCAAGGCCGATTGCTGCGCGCGTAGTCGAGCAGCGGCAGCCAAAGCGTCATCAACAACAGCCACGCCAGGGCGACGCCGCCAGCGGGCAGCACCAGGCTCTTCCATAGGGCGTGCTGGTGGCGCCCTGTGCGCCAGCGCACCAGCGCCAGCCATGCCACCGTGCCGGCAACCGCCAGCAAAAATCGTGGCAGCGAAAACGGCATGACGAAGCCCGGCGCCAGCTTGACGACATTGGCAGCGATCCGCGCGGGCTCACCCGTGAGCATCGCCGCGTAGATGACCCAGATCGCCGACGCGGCAATCGTGAAGAAGAACACCGAGAACCAGTCAACCGCCGCACTCGTGCCACGCTGCAGCGTCGGCAGCGCAAACGCGGCGAGTGCCGCAAAACCGGGCAGGCCGATCATCAAGGCGCGATCGAAGCCACCGCCGGCAATGCAGGCCGACAACGACACCGCCGACAGCGCCAGCGGCAGCGCCATATGCCGCTTGTTCAGGTGCCCGCGCCAGCGCCACAGTGCCCAGAGCGCCAGCAGCCACACCGGCCACAGGAACCACAGCCACAGTCGCACCAGTTGCACGCCTTGTGCGACGCTGCCTTGCAGTTCGACGCGCCAGGCCCAGGTGTCCAAGCCGATCGCTACCAGCGCGGCCACCAAGGTCGCCGACGCGAGCCAGCCCGCAAAGTTTCGTGCGGCCGCATAACTCGAGCGTGCGCTGATGACGACGGCAAGGGTGCCGAACAGCACCGCCATGGTTGGCGCGCCAGAGGCCGCCATCAGGGGCAGGCCCAGCAGCACGGCCGCGCGCGCACGCCAGCCTCGATAGGGCGCCGCGGCGCATGCCCAAAGTGCCAGCGCAGCCGCGAACAACTGCGCCAACTCCGGCGTCGTTTCGTGGCCTAGCTGCAGCAAACCCAGCGAGGCGATCAGCGCCAACAGCGCGCCGTCGGCCATCGCGCGGGCATAGTCGACCGGTTGGGCTTCGCCGCCAAAGGCGAATGCAACAGGTTGCGCCGCCTCGGTCCGGGCGAGTTGGAACGTGGTGTACCAGGTCAGCACCAGCACCCCGGCCAACAGCAGGCCGAACGGGATGCGTGCGGCCATCGGTGCATCGATCATTGGCGACAGCAGCCAAATGCTGGCCGCGCCGAGCCAGTGCGGCAGCAAGGCGTTCTCGGGGACCATGCCACCGATCGTCGGCGCCAACCAATCTGTGCGCCCCTCTGCGATGGCGAGCATGTAGCCGAACGCAGTCTGGTCGGCATGGCGCCAAGGATCGCGGCCAAACAGGCCGGGCAGCACATAGGCCGCACAAAGCAACAGCAGCGCCAGACGCGGAAGGCGCTGCACTGCACGCTGCGTCACCAGGGCCGGGGACGGTGTCGGGGTCGGGGTCACGACTCGATCATGCCGTCAAATGACTGCCCCAAGCTCGCTGCGCTCGCGCCCCCCGAGGGGAGCTCAGGCCGCTTGGGAGCGGCCCGGCGCCGGCCTGAACAAAGAAAAGGGCAGCCGAGGCTGCCCTTGTCGCGCCTGCCAGGCTGACGATCACTTCTTGGTGGTGAGCTTGGCGAACTTGTTGCGGAACTTCTCGACACGGCCACCGAGGTTGTCGATGCTCTTCTGCGTGCCGGTGTAGAACGGATGCGACTCGCTGGTGGTCTCGACCTTGAACAGCGGCAGCTCGCGGCCGTCGTCCATCTTGATCGATTCCTTGGTCTGCGCGCACGAGCGCGTGACGAACTTGAACCCGTTGGACAGATCGACGAAACAGACGTCGCGATATGCCGGGTGGATGCCTTCTTTCATGGGGAAACCTCTCGCTGGTGGTTGGGTAGCCACGCCACGCAGTGACGCACTTACCGAAGCGGAAAACCGCAAATTATAGCCAGGACTCACCTCGGGCCAGCGCCGGGCCGCTCCCAAGCGGCCCGAGCTCCCCTCGGGGGGCGCGAGCGCAGCGAGCTTGGGGCTGTCATTTACCCGCCCCGACGCATCATGTCGAAGAAGTCGAGGTTGTTCTTGCTCGCCTTCATCTTGTCCAGGATGAACTCCATCGCCTCGATCTCGTCCATCGGGTAGAGCAGTTTGCGCAGGATCCAGGTCTTTTGCAGGATCTCCGGCTTGAGAAGGAGTTCCTCGCGCCGGGTGCCGCTCTTGTTCAGCAGGATCGACGGGTAGACACGCTTTTCGGACATCCGGCGATCGAGGTAGATCTCGCAGTTGCCGGTGCCCTTGAATTCTTCGTAGATCACCTCGTCCATGCGCGAGCCGGTGTCGACCAGCGCCGTGCCGATGATGGTCAGCGAGCCGCCTTCCTCGACATTGCGGGCCGCGCCGAAGAAGCGCTTGGGCCGCTGCAGGGCATTGGCGTCGACGCCCCCGGTGAGCACCTTGCCCGACGAGGGCAGGACGTTGTTGTAGGCCCGTGCCAGGCGCGTGATCGAGTCGAGCAGGATCACCACGTCCTTCTTCATCTCGACCAGCCGCTTGGCGCGTTCGATCACCATTTCGGCGACCTGCACATGGCGCGCAGCGGGCTCGTCGAAGGTCGAACTGATGACCTCGCCGCGCACCGTGCGCTGCATCTCCGTGACTTCCTCGGGCCGCTCGTCGACGAGCAGCACGATCAAGTGCACCTCAGGGTAGTTGGCGACGATGGCATGCGCGAAGTGCTGCATCATCACCGTCTTGCCGCTCTTGGGCTGCGACACCAGCAAGGCGCGCTGGCCTTTGCCCAGCGGCGCGATCAGGTCGATGATGCGGCTGGTGATGTTCTCTTCGCTCTTGATCTCGCGTTCGAGCTTGAACTGTTCCTTGGGGAACAGCGGCGTCAGGTTCTCGAACATGATCTTGTGCTTGCTCTCCTCGGGCAGCAGGCCGTTGACGCGGTCGACCTTGACCAGCGCGAAGTAGCGCTCGCCGTCCTTGGGCACCCGCACTTCGCCTTCGACCATGTCGCCGGTGTGCAGGTTGAAGCGACGGATCTGGCTCGGGCTGAGGTAGATGTCGTCGGTGCTGGCCATGTAGCTGGCCTCGATCGACCGCAGGAAGCCGAAGCCGTCGGGCAGCACCTCGAGCACGCCGTCGCCGAACACCTGCTCGCCGCCCTTGGCGCGCTTCTTCATGATCGCGAACATCAGCTCCTGCTTGCGCAGGCGGGCGACGTTCTCGATCTCCAGCTCGTCGCCCATCTTGATGAGCTCCGAGACGTGCTGTGCTTTCAGTTCTGACAGATGCATGGCGTTGGCCAACCCTCAGGGTGACACGGGCCTTGCCAGGCGGCGTGCCGGATGGATCGACCCCATTGGAAACCTCGTGGTGCAGCCCCTGTCAGGGCACTCGACGCGCGGGTGGCGCGTACGCTTGACTCTAGGCAGGGGTGGGGGCCGAAACCGCGGGCCTGGTGCCGTCTACCGGCAAACGCACAGGGCGCGGTGGCAATCTCAATCCGCAGCGGCGTGGGCCGTCACGGCAATGGGGGGATTATAGATGACCGTCGATGAATGACGTCAACTGTGATTTTGACAGCATGCCGACCTTGGTTGCAGCCAGCTGGCCATCCTTGAACAGCATCAGCGTGGGAATGCCACGGATGCCGAACTTGGCGGGCAC
>JANOPR010000356.1:0-2509 GCA_031421955.1 Burkholderiales bacterium | reverse complement strand
CGAAGAAGACGCGCGAGTTCGTCTTCGATTGCATCGTCGTCGCGTCGAGCAGCGGCAGGCCCCATCTGTCGAACTCGATGCCGCTGTCGCGCTCGATCCACGGGAAGGCGTTCTCCTGGCCGACCGCGATCAGCACCTCGTCGCATTCAATGAACGCGTCGGCTGCGCCCGTGGGCTTCAAGCTGCGCTGGCCCTTGGCGTCATAAACCGCCTCGACGATCTCGAAGTTCATGCCCTTGAGCACGCCGCCTTCATGGACAAAAGCCTTGGGCACATGGAAGTTGAGGATCGGGATGCCCTCGTGCATCGCGTCTTCCTTCTCCCACGGCGAGGCCTTCATCTCGTCGAACCCCGAGCGCACGATGACCTTCACGTCATGAGCCCCGAGCCGCCGCGCCGAACGGCAGCAGTCCATGGCCGTGTTGCCGCCGCCGAGCACGATGACCCGCGGCTTGACCGCCGTGATGTGGCCGAACGACACCGAGGCCAGCCAGTCGATGCCGAGCTTGATGTGCTCGGCTGCCTCGGCCCGCCCCGGCAGGTCCAGATTGCGCCCGCGCGGCGCGCCGCAGCCGACGAACACCGCGTCCCACCCCTGGGCCAGCAGGGCGTTCATCGAATCGATGCGCTCGCCGCTCCTGAAATTGACGTTCTCGCGCAGGATGTACCCACACTCCTCGTCGATCACGGATTCGGGCAGGCGAAAACGCGGCACCTGCGTGCGCATGAAGCCGCCCGCCTTGGCCTCGGCGTCGAACACCGTGACCTCATAGCCCAGCGGCGCCAGGTCGCGCGCCACCGTCAACGAGGCGGGCCCGGCGCCGATGCAGGCGATGCGCTTGCCGTTGGCAGCGCGCGCCTTGGGCAGGCGCGAAGTGATGTCGTCCTTGTGGTCGGCAGCGACCCGCTTGAGCCGACAGATCGCCACCGGTTCGGGCTTGGGAGTTGGCCCCCTGGGGGCTTCGCCCCGACCCCCCAAGGGGGCGCTCCCGGCTAGGGGCGGCCCGTCGCCGGGAATGTTTCCTTCCTCGACGCGGCCCCTTCGGCAGGCCGGCTCGCACGGTCGGTCGCAGGTGCGGCCCAGGATGCCCGGGAACACGTTGGATTCCCAGTTGACCATGTAGGCGTCGCTGTAGCGGCCCTGCGCGATCAGGCGGATGTACTCGGGGACGGGGGTGTGCGCGGGGCACGCCCACTGGCAGTCGACAACCTTGTGAAAGTAGGCCGGATCGGCCACGTTGGTGGGCTGCACGATCACTTGTCTCCTGCGGGCCGGGTCGCGGCCGCTGATGGGCGGCAAGTTTAGGCCGCTGACGCTGCCGCGCGAACCGGGAATCGCCAATCTGTTGCGGCAGCCCCCAATCCGGCCCTTGACAGCCGTCAGCCCAGTGTCAGCTTCTGCTCGATGACCAGATCGCTCCAGCGCCTGCCCTCGGCAGCGATGAAGGTCTCGAACTCGGCCGACGTGCTGCCGACCCACTCGAGCCCCTGCGTGGCCAGTACCTGACGCACGGCCGGCTGGCCCAGGGCTTCCATCAGAGCCGAACGCAGGGTCTGCTGGCGCGGCGCGCCGATGCGCGCCGGTGCCACTGCACCGATCCAGGTCGAGACATCGAAGCCTGCGACACCGGCCTCGGCCAGCGTGGGAATCTCGGGCGCCACCGAGTACCGTTTGGCCGACGTGACGGCCAGCGCCTTGACGCGCCCGCTCTTCACATGCGGGCCGATGGCCACCCAGCTGCCCATGAACAGCTGCACCTCGTCGTTCATCACCGCCTGCAGGGCCGGCACGCCGCCACGGTAGGGGATGTGCACGATGTGCGTGCGGGTCTGCATCTTGAACAGCTCTGCGGCCAGGTGGTTCAGCGTGCCCAGGCCGGCGGAGGACACGTTCAGCGAGCCCGGCTTCTTGCGCGCCAGGGCGATGAATTCGGCGATGTTGTTGACCGGCAGGCTGGCCGGCACGGCGAACACCAGCGGGAAGCTCAGGAGGCGCGAGATCGGCGTGAAGTCGCTCAGCGTGTACGGCAGCTGCGGATAGACCAGCGGGTTCGTGACATGGGAGTCGAACACCAGCATCAATTGGTTCACGTCACCCGCGGCGCGGGCGACTCCGGTGGCCGCGATCGAGCCCGAGGCGCCGGGGCGGTTCTCGACCACCACCGTCTGCTTGAGCGTGCGCGGCAGGTGTTCGGCGATCAACCGCCCGGTCAGATCGACCGAGCCACCGGGCGGCACCGGCACGATCAGGTGCAGCGGGCTGGCGCTGGCGCTGGCCTGCGCCAACGCCGTCGCCGGCAGCGACGCGGTCATGCCCAACGCGCCGGCGCGAGCCAGCCACTGTCTGCGGTCCATCATGGGCCTTTCATTTCTTGCGGTGGACGGGAGTGTGCCTCAGCCCGCGGCGCGCGACGCGACCGCAGCACCCTGGACGCCGTGGCGCTGCAGGGCCTCGGCGACAAAGCCCGAGGCCTTCATCTCCTCGATGAAACCTCTGAGCCACGCCTGC
>JANOPR010000355.1:0-2762 GCA_031421955.1 Burkholderiales bacterium | reverse complement strand
GGCGACCGCGTCATCGAGCTGGATTGAGGCGGGCAACAACCGCGAAAATCGGTGCACTGATGTCACCTCACCGCAGAGTCAATGGCTGAAACCCGCCGCGAGCTTCAGCAGCGCCTGGCCCTGCTGGCCCCGGCACTGCTGTGGCCCGGCGCTGGCGCGGCGCAAACCGCCGCGGCCATGGCCAGCAGGCCGATCCCCTCGACCGGCGAGGCGATCCCGCGGGTCGGACTGGGAACCTGGATCACGTTCAACGTCGGCAACGACCGCGTCGCGCAGGACGCCTGCGCCGACGTGATGCAGGCCTTCTTCGCGGCCGGCGGCCGCATGATCGACTCGTCGCCGATGTACGGCTCGTCGCAGGCGACCATCGGCCATGGCCTGGTGCGCATCGGCAGCAAGGCACCCCTGTTCAGCGCCGACAAGGTATGGGTCTCCTCCGGCGCGCGCGGCCCCGGGCAGATCGAGGCCTCGCGCCGCCTGTGGGGTGTGCCGCGCTTTGACCTGCTGCAGGTGCACAACCTGCTTGACTGGGAGGAACACCTGCCCACGCTGCTGGCGATGAAGGCCGCGGGGCGGCTGCGCTATGCCGGCATCACCACCTCCGAAGGGCGGCGGCACCGCGAGATGGAGCAGATCATGCGCAGCCAGCCGGTCGACTTCGTCCAGCTCAGCTACAACCCCCTGGACCGCGAAGCAGAGCAGCGCCTGCTGCCGCTGGCGGCCGAGCGCGGCATCGCCGTCATCGCCAACCGGCCGTTCCGTGAAGGCGAGTTGCTCAAGGCCCTGCAGCGCCACCCGCTACCGCCGTGGGCGGCCAGCGAACTCGGCTGCGACGGCTGGGCGCAGTTCGTGCTCAAGTTCATCGTCTCGCACCCGGCCGTCACCTGTGCCATCCCCGCCACCAGCCGCGTCGACCACGTGCGCCAGAACCTGGGCGCCGCGCGTGGGCCGCTGCCCGACGCGGCTCTGCGCCGGCGCATGGCCGCGCACATCGCTGCGCTATGACAGCGGCGCCGAGATGACTGAGTGGTGGACCTACCGGCCGTCGGACTTCCTGCTGTTCTCGCCGCGCACCTACTACCGCCTGTTCGAGCTCTACAACGCCGAGGTCTGGCCCGCCCACCTGTTGGCGCTGGGTCTCGGGCTCGCACTGTGGCTGGCGTTTTGGCAGCGTCGCGCATGGGCAGCGCACGCGGGCTGCGTGCTGCTGGCCGCCGCGTGGCTGTGGGTGGCCTGGGCCTTTCATTGGCAGCGCTTTGCCAGCATCAACTGGGCCGCGACCTGGTTCGCCGCTGCGTTTGCGCTCCAAGGCCTGCTGCTTTGCATTGCCGCCGCCACCGCCCGGGGGCGCAGCGCCGCCGCGCCGGGCCCCTGGCGCCACGTCGGCCTGGCCCTGCTGCTGTTTGCGCTGCTGGTGCAGCCCGCACTCGGCACGCTGCTCGAGCGTTCGTGGCAGCAGGCCGAGTGGTTCGGTCTTGCGCCTGACCCGACTGCGCTGGCCACGCTGGGCGTGCTGCTGTTGTGCCCGCGCGCTGCGGCCACCGCAGACGCGGCGCTCAAGCCGACGGCCGCGTGGTGGCTGTGGCCGATACCCCTGCTGTGGTGCGGCGTCACCGGCATGACGCTGGCCACCATGCAATCTGCCGACGCCATGGTGCTGCCGGGCGCCGCGCTGGTGGCCCTCGCCGCCCTGTGGCGCGCCCGTGTGACTTGATTGCGTGCCAGATGTCGCGCATGGCGGCAGTGCTGTGTTTTCTTGACGGCGAATTCACCGATAAGCACGTTGAGTGCCAAGCCGGCGGTCGCCGGCCTCCATTGGATTGCGCCGCACGATGTTCAAGTCCCTCCTGTTCGCCCTGTTGCTCGCCGCTGGCTCCGCCAGTTGGGGCGGCGTGCCGTTTGGCTCCGCCCATGTGGTGGTGATCGATGACGCCACCGGCGAGGTGCTACTGGAAAAGAACGCGGCCACGGCAGCACCGATCGCGTCGCTGACCAAGTTGATGACGGTGATGGTCGTGCTGGACGCCGGGCAGGACATGAGCGAGCCCGTGCGCATCGACAACGCCGATCGGGACACGCTCAAACACACCCGCGCTGGCGTGCCGGTGGGCGCCTTCGTGCCGCGCGACACATTGCTTGCGCTGACCTTGATCGCCTCGGACAACCACGCCGCGGCCGCACTGGCGCGCAGCTACCCAGGTGGGCCAGCCGCCTTTGCCCAGGCCACGAACCGCAAGATCGAAGCCCTGGGCCTGACCCAGACGATATTGGTGGAGCCCACCGGCCTGTCGCCCGACAACCATGCCAGCGCACTCGACATGGCCAAGGTATTGCAGGCCACGAACGCCTACCCTTTGATTGCGCAGATCACCAGCCAGCGCACGCACGCTGTGCAGATCAACGGCCAGCCCCGGGCCGTGCGCAACACCAACGGCCTGGTGGGCAAGCCCGGCTGGGAGATCCTGTCCTCAAAGACCGGTTTCACCAACGACGCCGGTCGCTGCCTGACGATGAGCCTGCGCGCCGGGGGTCGCACCGTGAGTGTGGTGCTGATCGGCGCCCTGGCCTCGTCGGCGCGCGCGCGGGACGCACTCAACATCCGTCGCTGGCTTGACGACCAGGCCTCGCTGCAACTGGCGCGACAGTCGGATCAGCGCGTGCGGGCATCGACACGCGCGGCGCGGCCCTCGTCCATCGTGCGCACGAGCTTCACCGAAGACGCGACGCCCTCGGCAGGGCACGACGACGCCAATCTGTGATCT
>JANOPR010000354.1:0-4798 GCA_031421955.1 Burkholderiales bacterium | reverse complement strand
ATGGACCCGGCGCACCGCGACCGCATCGCCTTCGTGCGCGTGGCCTCAGGGCACTTCGAGCGCGGCATGCGCCTGAAGGTGGTGCGCTCGGGCAAGGAGTTGCGGCCCAATACGGTCGTGAGTTTTCTTTCGCAACGCCGCGAATTGCTCGACGAAGCCTTTGCCGGCGACATCATCGGCATTCCGAATCACGGCGTATTGCAGTTGGGCGACACGCTGACCGAGGGCGAGGCGCTGCAGTACACCGGCCTGCCCTTCTTCGCGCCCGAGATGTTTCGCAGCGTCGAAGTCGCCGACCCGCTGCGCACCAAGCAGCTCAAGGCCGGCCTGACGCAGTTGGGTGAGGAAGGTGCGATCCAGGTCTTTCGGCCGGTGGCGGGCAGCCTGCTGCTGCTCGGCGCGGTCGGCCAGCTGCAGTTCGAGGTTGTGGCCCACCGCCTCGAGCATGAATACGGCTGCAAGGCGCGCGTGCTGCCGAGTCGCTTCCAGATCGCGCGCTGGGTGAGTTGCCCGGACGAAAACGGCGGCGCCAAGGAATTGGCCCGCTTCATCGACGCCAACGCCCACCGTGTGGCCTACGACGCCGTCGACGCGCCCACCCTGCTGGTCGAATACGCGCCCGAGCTGCGCGCCATTGAAGCCAACTGGCCGAAGATCAGGTTCCACGCCCTGCGCGAGCACGCCGGCCTGGTCTTCCACAAGCGCCTCGACGGCTGATACGGTTTCCCTTTCAATCGGATGGAATGCCCGTCTGCAAACGGCCCGTTGCAGTGCCGGCGGTGGCGTGCGTGGCCTCGCACACCGACCCTGTTGCCGGCAAGGCGACGGGTGGGGTGCGGGCACAGCGCCGTGTGCACCGCCGAGCATCGCAGGGCACCCTCGCGCAGCGAGGGCCAGCAGTCGGCGTTGCGCCCGCACTCCAGCCGGCGCCTTGCGTGCGCCAATGCCGCCATGCCAGAGCGGACGATCGCCAACTGCCGCAATGGGCCGTTCGCAGACCGCCGTTGTTATCCGTTTGAACGCGAACCCGTCTGCGGCGTTGGCCGCGTCGGCAGCGCCCTGAGGTGATTGCACAAGCGGCGCCTTTGCCGCTAGAGTGCGCCACCGCCCCAAGGAGATCCGCATGAAATCGACACGCCTCTTGTTGGCCGCCATCTCGCTGGCCGCGTTCGCCGCCGCGCCGGCGCTGGCCCAGGACAAGACCCTGCGCCTGCTGACCTGGGCCGACTACGCGCCCAAGGGCGTGGTCGAACAGTTCACCAAGGAAACCGGCTACACGGTCGAGATCACCCTGTCGAACAACGAGGAGATGATCTCCAAGCTGCGCGCCACCGCCGGCGCGGGCTTCGACCTGGCACAGCCCTCGCAGGACCGCATCACCGGCCCGCAGCAGGAGTTCGGCATCTACAAGGCGATGGACCTGGGCAAGATCAAGTCGCCGCTGTTCATCGCCTCGATGCTCGAGGCGACCAAGAAGAACACCACGCTGGCCGGCAAGGTCTACGGTTTGCCGCATATCTGGGGCACCGACGGCCTGGTGGTCAACACCAAGCTGGCCAAGATGGCCGACTACCCCGACCTGTGCAAGGCCGAGTACAAGGGCAAGACCGCCGTGCGCCTGAAGCGCCCGACGCTGCTGGCCTTTGCCTTCGCCGCGGGCAAGGACCCGTTCAAGCTCTACGGCGACAAGAAGGCCTACGCCGCGTTGATGGACGAGGTCGGCAAGACGATGGCCGCGTGCAAGGGCAACCTGAAGTTCTTCTGGGACAACAAGGACCAGTTGCTCAACGGCATGCGCGCGGGCGAGATCGTCGGCGCGATGATGTGGGACACCGGCGGCTGGAAGCTCAACGGCGAGAACCCGGACATCAAGTTCATCGCCCCGAAAGCCGGCGCGCTGGGCTGGATAGACACCTTCGCCATTCCTGCCATGGGCCGCAACGATGCCGCCGCCTATGCCTGGATCAACTTCAACATGCGCCCCGAGATCGCGGCCAAGGTGGCGGCCTCGGCCGGCAACTTCACTGCCTCCAAGGGCGCCGACCAGTTGATGGACGCCAAGCTCAAGGCGCAATTCGCCGCCAGCTTCCCCGAGGCCGCACTGAAGAACGTCAAGTGGTACCCGGCCGTGCCGCCCGGCATCGAAGACATCGAAGGCAAGGTGCTCGACCGCGTCAAGGCAGCCAACTGAAGTGAACCACCCCCGTTGCGGCTTCGCCGCACCCCCGCAAGGGGGCCACGCCAGCGGCCGGGCAGAGCCCGATCCGCGGCGTGCGCTTTGGGGTGCACTGCTCGACTCGCCACTCGTGGTCAGCGGACCGCCGGATCCGCGGCGGTCGCTTGGAGTGCCCTGGTTCATGCATCGCGGGTTGCGCAGTGCGCCGTGGCCCCCCCAAGGCGGAGCGGGCCGCCTCGGGCGGCCGTGCGCGGCCTGAGCACCGTCACCGCATGACGACGCCGCCCGACCTCGAGGCCGAGCGCGTCGGCAAGCGTTTCGGCAGCCATGTGGCGGTCGATGCGCTGTCGTTCAGCGTCGAGCGCGGCAGCTTCTTCTCGATCCTGGGCCCCTCGGGCTGCGGCAAGACGACGCTGCTGCGCATGATCGCGGGCTTTGCCGCGCCCGACAGCGGTGTCACCCGCATGGGCGGCATCGCCATGATGGGCGGGCCGCCGAACCAGCGCCCGGTGAACATGGTGTTCCAGCACCTGGCGTTGTTTCCGATGATGTCGGTCGGCCAGAACGTCGGCTACGGGCTGGCCCGGCGCGGCGTGGCGCGCGCCGAGATCGCGCAGCGCGTGGGCCAGATGCTCGAGCGCGTCAGCCTGCCCGGCGCGCAGGAGCGGCGCATCGACCAGCTCTCGGGCGGGCAGAAGCAGCGCGTGGCCATTGCGCGCAGCCTGGTGCTCGAGCCCACGCTGCTGCTGCTCGACGAGCCGCTCGGCGCGCTGGACCTGAAGCTGCGCGAGCACATGAAGCTCGAACTCAAGCAGCTGCAAGCGGCCTTCGGCACCACCTTCGTCTACATCACGCATGACCAGTCCGAAGCGTTGGTGCTGTCGGACCATGTGGCGGTGATGAACCACGGCCGCTTCGAGCAGGTGGGCACGCCGCAGCAGCTCTATTACGAGCCGAAGACGCCCTTCGTCGCCGGCTTCGTCGGCGCCAACAACCGCTTCTTCGGCCGCGCCACGCAGGCGCACGCCGACATGGTCGAGGTCAGCACGGAACAGGGCCTGGTGCTGTTTGCTCGGCGCAGCGGCGTGGTCGCGGTCGGCGACGCCGTGCAGGCCTTCGTACGCCCCGAGGTGGCGAGCCTGGCGCGCAATGCGGGCGACCTGGCCGCCGACCAGCCGCGCTTTCGCGGCCAGGTGCGCAGCCTGCTGTTCGACGGCGCGAACTCGGCCGTGCTGCTGCACGAGGAAGGTACCGGTGCCGAGTTCCGCATTGCGTTGCCGCAGGCGGGCAGCCTGGCCGATCTGCGCGTGGGCGAGACGGTGGCTTTCGGCTTCGACCCGCAGCGTGCGGTCTGCTTTGCCGTGCCGCCCGCGTGACCCGCCAAGCTGCCGCAGCCCCTGACGGCTCGCCCTTCGCGCGCCTGCTGTGGCTGCTCTTGCTGGCGCCGGCGCTGCTCTGGCTGCTCGGCTTGATCGTGCTGCCGCACCTGGACCTGGCGGTGCTGTCGCTGCGCGAGCGCGTCGCGCCGCGGGTCTACGAATTCAGCCTGGCGCAGTACGCCACCTTCATCGAAGAGCCCTTGTACTGGCACACCTTTGTGCGCACCGCCGCGATGTCGATCATCGCCACGCTGGCCACCCTGCTGCTGGCTTTTCCCGTCGCCTGGACGATCGCCAAGATCGCCCGCGGCCGCCTGCGTTCGACCCTGTTCATCCTGTGCCTGATTCCGTTCTGGGTCAGCGAGACGGTGCGCACGCTGGGCTGGATGATCCTGCTGCGCGAGTCGGGCGTGCTGCCCGCCCTGCTGGTCAGCCTGGGGCTGACGCCGCAGCCGGTCGAGCTGCTGTACCACGACGCGACGATCCTGGTCGGGCTGGTCTACGGCTCGATGCTGTTCATGGTCGTGCCGCTGGTCGGCGCGCTCGAGAGCCTGGACGACTCGCTGCTCGAGGCCGCCTATGACCTCGGCGGCACCGGCCCATCGATCCTGCGCCAGATCGTGATCCCGCATGCCGCGCCGGGCATCGCCGCGGGCTGCATCGTGGTCTTCATGCTCACGCTGGGCAACTACCTCACACCCACGTTGCTCGGCGGCAAGAACTCGCTCTGGTTCACCGAGATGATCTACACCCAGTTCATCACGCGCTTCAACTGGGAGCAGGGCGCGGCCTTTGGCTTCCTGCTGCTGGTGTTGTCGACGGCGATGGTCTGGCTCGGCCTGAGGCTCTCGGGGCAGAAGTTCGGCGAGGTGATGGCCCGATGATTCCCTCGCTGCCCCGCCCGGCCTGGTTGCGCACGGGCACCGTGGCCTATGGGCTGGCCTTCTTCGCCTTCCTGTTCCTGCCGCTGGCCATCGTGGCGGTGTTCGCCTTCAACGACGCGCCCTACCCGGCGCCGCCCTGGCGCGGCTTCACGCTCGACTGGTTCGTCGGCAGCGCGCAGGCTGGCCGGGTCGGCCTGTTTGCCGACGAAGCCCTGCTCGGCAGCCTGTGGACCAGCGTCGTCGTGGCCTGCTGGGTCACGCTGCTGTCGGTGGGGGTCGGCGCCGCCAACGCCTTCCTGATCGAGCGCGCTCAGTTTCCCGGCAAGCAGGCGCTGTCGCTCCTGATGCTCGCGCCCCTG
>JANOPR010000353.1:0-7421 GCA_031421955.1 Burkholderiales bacterium | reverse complement strand
CCGCAGGCGCCTCGCGCTCGCCGTACCAGCCGATGCCAAAACCGTCGCCGTTGGTCACGGTGGTCGCGCGCTCAGACAGCAGCGACTGGTGCAGCAGCGAATGCGCCGGTTCGCACACCAGCGTGTTCAGGAACACCGGCTCGCCGATGTAGGCCAGGAATCTGCACATGGATGAGTCTCCGTCTCATCCGGTTGTCGGCAGTCCGCGCCGCGGCTTGAGCTGCCATCACCCGCGGGCCGTGAAGTGCGGGGCCTCAGGCCTGCGCCGGGCCGCCCCAAGCGGCCTGAGCTCCCAAGGGCCACGAAGGGGCCCCTACAGGCCCCTGGGGACGCGAGCGAAGCGAGTTGGGGGCCGTCGCTCAGCCGCCCGCGTCACGCAGGCGCAGCGTCGATCCTTCGACCGTCACCTTCTGGCCCACCGCTGGCGCGGTCGACTGCGCGAGCGTGCGCAGCGAGCCGTCGTCCATGCGCACCGTGACCTGGTAGCTGGTCGTGGCGCGGGCGCGCTTCTCGACTTCGTTGCCGGCCACGCCGCCCCCGACCGCACCCAGCACCGTGGCCACCTTCTTGCCGCTGCCGCCGCCGATCTGGCTGCCGACCAGGCCGCCGACAACGGCGCCGCCGACAACGCCCAGGCCGGTGCCGTCGCCCCGCTGCGTCACTGCAGTGACCGACACAACCTTGCCGCAATGGGTACAGACGCTGGCGGCTTTCTGAGCGGGCGCGGCCTGCACGGTGCCGCGCTGGCTATGCACGGGTTTGGCCGTCGCGGCGGGCGCTGCGCCCTCGCCCACAGCCTTGAGAGGCAGTGCCGGCCTGCCGTCCAGTGCCGTGGCGGCCAGTGGCGCTGCGCCGCCACTGCGCGGGTCGGGCGCAGGTTCACGCACGGCCAGGGTGGTCGCTATCGCGGTCAGCGCCACCAGGATGCTGGCGCCGCCGATCACAGCCGCGGGGCGCGAGAAGACGCTCGAGGTGGCGATCGGTGCCTGTGTGTTCGCGGGGGACGTCGGGTTCATGGTCGGGCTCCTGTGATTCTCAGAAACCCCGATTGAACGCGCCGGGACGCCGGCTGCAGACCACAAGGCCATTCCGATTGCGACCGGACGTATCTTTGGTTGCGCTGCTACGCTCGCTGCATGAATTTGCAACAACCGGTGCGTCGCCTGCGGCCGTTCCCGGCCGCCGGTGCAGCGCCGCCGCTTGTGCCACAGTGGCCGCACGGAGGAACCCGCTGATGACGTCCCTGCTCTTCGTGGCTGACCCGCTGGAGTCGTTCAAGCCGGTCAAGGACTCGACCTTCGCGATGATGCGCGAGGCGGCACGGCGCGGCCACGCCATCTGGGCCTGCGAGGTTGCGCAGCTGCTGTGGCAGCGCGGCGGACGCGTCGTGGCCCTGGGCGCGCGGCGCATCCGGCTGACCGGCAACAAGACCGACTGGTTCGCGGTCGAGCAGACACAAGACCTTGCCCTGGCCGACACGGGTGCGGTGCTGATGCGCAAGGACCCGCCGTTCGACAGCGAGTTCTTCTACGCCACGCACCTGCTGTCGCAGGCCGCCCGCGAGGGCGCGCGCGTGTTCAACGAGCCAGCCAGCCTGCGCGAGCACCCGGAGAAACTTGCGGTGATGGAGTTCCCCGACTTGATCGGGCCGACCCTGGTCACGCGCGACGCGCAAGCCATCCGCGCCTTTCATGCCGAGCACCGCGACATCATCCTCAAGCCCCTGGACGGCATGGGCGGGCGCGGCATCTTCCGCGTCGGCCCTGACGGCCTGAACCTGGGCAGCATCGTCGAGACCCTGAACCAGGACGGCTGCGTCTCGGTGATGGTGCAGAAGTACCTGAGCGAGATCGTCAAGGGCGACAAGCGCATCCTCGTCATCGGCGGCCAGGCCGTGCCGTTTGCGCTGGCGCGCATTCCGCAGGGCAGCGAGATCCGCGGCAACCTGGCCACCGGCGGCAAGGGCGTGGCCCAGCCCCTCTCGGCGCGCGACCGCGAGATCGCCGAGGCCCTGGGCCCGACGCTGGCCGCGCGCGGGCTGCTGCTGGTGGGGCTGGACGTGATCGGCGACAGCCTGACCGAGATCAACGTCACCAGCCCGACCGGTTTTCAGGAGATCACGCAGCAATCGGGATTCGACGTCGCCGGGATGTTCATCGACGCGCTCGATCGCGCGCTCGCATCCGCGGCGACCGCGCGCGCGTAGAGCCTGTGATGAAGCTGGCAACCCAGATCGCAGGCGCAGCGCTGCTCGCCGCCGCCGCCGTCATGGCGCGCGGACATGACACCTGGTTCGAGCCGTTGCCGTCGACGCCCCGGGGCCATCTCGTGTTCGCGCTCGGCACGGGCAATCGCTATCCCGTCTTCGAGTTCCCGCTCAGCTACGAATACGTGGTGGGCAGCGGCTGTCGCGGCGAGGGCGCGAGTGCGGCGCCGCTGACGCATGTCCAAGACCGGCCGACCGCGCTCGTGGTGCGCAGCGCGGCGCCGCTCAGGGCCGGCGCGGCGTACACCTGCTGGGCCGAACTGACGCCGTTCGACGTGGTGGTGCCACCCGACAAGATCGGACTCTATTTGAACGAGATCCAGGCCGGCCCGGCATTGCGGGCAACCTGGGCCGCCATGAGTGCGCGCGGTCTGCCCTGGAGGGAGCGCTATACCAAGTTCGCGCGCATCGAACTTGGCGGCGTGGGGCTGCGCGCGGCGCTGCCGCTGGGCATGGACGTGCGCCTGGACAGTCCGCGCCAGCCGATCCGCGCCGGTGACGCGTTGACGTTTCAGGTCTTGCGCGACGGCGCGCCGATCGCCGGCCTGCCGGTCGAACTGGTAGGCAACCTGAGCCCGCTGGGCATCTGGCGCAAGACCGACGCCGAGGGCCGCGTGCGCCTCACGCTGCCCCTTGCGGGCCGTTGGGTTCTGCGTGGCGTGGACCTGCGCGTCTCGCGCCAGTCCGCCGACGAGTGGGAGAGCTGGTTTGTCGTGCTCGGCTTCGACGCCCGCCCGGCTGCACCTTAGACCGCGCCGGGCCGCCGCGGGCGACGCCCCCATGGGGGGCCGACACCGCAGGCGTCTTGCGGGCAGGCTCAGAAGCCGATCAGCTCGACCAGGAACACCCGCTCGATCAACCAGATGCTGGCCAGCGCCGCAATCAACAACGAGCCGCCGAACATCATCGCGCGGCGGTAGAACGCGCTGCGGCGCAGCGCATAGGCCAGCGGCAGGAAGACCGCGACGATCGCCAGCTGCCCGGCCTCGACGCCGAGGTTGAATCCCACCAGCGCCAGCGCCAGCGCCTCACGCGGCAGCCCGAGGTCAGCCAGCACGGTGGCAAAGCCGAAACCGTGGATCAGCCCGAAGGCGAACGCCACGGTCCAGCGCCGGCCATGGAACAGCGGCCAGACATTGTTCAGCGCGGCCAGTACGACCGAGCCGGCAATCGCCGATTCGACCCAGCGCGAAGGCAACTCGACCACGCTCAGCGTGGCCAGGGTCAGCGTGATCGAGTGCGCGACCGTGAACGCAGTGACGACCTTGAAGACATCGACAAACGCCGCCCTGAAGGTCTCGACGGCCTGCCAGGCTTGAGCCCGCCAGAGCAACACGGCCGGCAGCAGCAGCGAGAGCAGGAAGAGCACATGGTCGAAGCCGATCCAGATATGCCACACGCCCTCGCGCGCATAGTCGATGAACTGCGCCCAGCGGTTCACGCTCGCGAGTTCGAAGCGCTGCGTCGGCGCCTGCGGGCCGAGCACGGCCGTGCGCGTGTCGCCCTGGGCTTGCAGATTCAACAGGCCGCGGTGCTGCGGGTCGAGGTCGGCGAACAGCGTGTAGTCGATCGCCAGCTGGGCCGGCGCGCGGGCGCAGCGGATCGTGAGCGGCAGCACGGTGTAGGCGCCGTCGGTGTGCGTGTCGACTTGCTGCGCGCCGGGCTCGATCGTGCAGGGCGCGCCGTCGCCGCGCAGCGCAAGCCGCGCCAGCGCGTAGGCCGCAACCTCGGCATGCTTGACGCGCACCTCGCCCCAGGTGATCTCGCCGTTGCCGTCGGCGTCCAGCCCGATCGCGAAGTCCAGGTCGCGCAGCGCGATGTCCCATTGGCCCGTGATTGCGGCCGCATCGACGCGGATCGACAGGTAGCTGTCGGAGGGTTTGTGCGCCTGCGCGGCAGGCAACAGGCCCGACAGCGCCAGGATGCCGATGGCGATCAGGCGCTTCATTGCGCGCCGCCCAGCCTGGCCGCCAGCGCGCGCAGAGTCGCGCTCTGCACGCGGTGGGCGCGCAGCCATTCCAGCACGGGCGCCGCGGCCTCGGGCTGGCGCGCAGCCAGCGCCGCCTCGAGCAGGATGCGGGCATCGGCCGGCTCGCGTTGAATCGCATAGTTGTTGCGCGCCAGGACCAGCGCGCGCTTGGCGTCGCCCTGCAGCTCGAGCACGAAGCGCGCCTCTTCCTTTTCATGCGTGCTGTCGCCGCGCGCGCGCGCGGCGGCAAAGCGCGCGGCGAGGTCGCGACGCCAGCCCTCGCCTCGCACGTCGCCGGTGGCCTTGGCGGCCAGCGCCAGACGCAACAGCAACACGTCGGCGCGTGCGCCGTCCTTGAGCAGCGTCAGCACCTCGCCCGCGCGCCGGCGGTCGAGCAGGAAGTCGGCGTAGGCGGCTTGGAGGTAGACGTCGGCCAAGCCCAACCCGAGCGCCTCGCGAAAAGCGCGTTCGGCCGCGGCGTGGTCAGCGCGCCGCTCGGCGATCTCTGCCAGCCGCGTCAGCGCCCACAGCCGTTCCTCGGGCCCGGCTTGCGTGGCGGCTTTCAAGGCGTCGGCCAGCATGGTTTCGGCGGCGTCGGCATTGCCGGTCAGCGAGTCGACCGCTGCGCGGCAGCCCGCCGCGAGCAACGCCGTGGTCAGCGGCGCCAACCCGCTGCAGCCGCGGGTCGCGGCGGCGTAGTCCGCGCGCACCAGCTGGATTGCCGCAATCCATGACCAGGCTTCACTGTTGGCCGGCTCGGCCTGGACGGCGGCGGCCAGATCTGCCAGGGCCTCGCTGAACTGGTGGTTGAACTGGCGCAGCACCGCGCGCTGCACCCGCACCGCCACCGGCGGCGCGGCCTCGTTCCACCAGGGCGCCAGTGCGGCCTGTGCATAACCGATGTAGCGCGGGTCGCCTTCGGCGGCGGCCTCGTCGACATAGCGCCGCGCCAGCCGCACCGCGAGCCCGACATCGTCGGGCGCAGCGCGCCAGGCGGCGCGCAGGGCTTGCAGGTCGCGCACCCGCGCATCGGCGGCGCGCGCCGGTACGCGCTCGAGCACCTGGGCGTCATGGGTGGGCAGGAAGGGCGCGGCCCCGGCGGGCAAGCCCGGCGCCCACCACAGGCACAGGGCAAGGATCACGGCAGACGGGCGGACAGGCGACGAGGGCATGGGCCAGGGTGTTGGCAAAACCCCGAACTCTACGTTGTGCGGCGTGCAACGGATGCCATCCAGGGGCAGACCCTGTTGCCTGCCGACGTGCGGCTCGGGTATCTTCGCGCGTCGCCGGGGCGAGAGCATCCAGCGGCTGCTATTGCACGTATCAACTACCCCACCACTGAAAGAGATTTTCATGAGCAAGCTTTTGACCGCCCTGTTATTCACCGCAGGCGCCATCGCGCTGCCCGTCCATGCCGCATCGCACGCTGCCGCAGCCCCGGCTGCCAAGGCCGCGGCCAGCGCGCCGGCAAAGAAGGACGAGGCGATGAAGGACGCCAAGGCCGCTGCGCCAGCCGCCAGCGCTGCCAAGAAGGAAGAGAAGAAGAAGTAAGCGCCCCTGGCGTTCAACGCGAAGGCACGGGCCCAGGCCCTGCCTTTGTCGTTTGATGACGGCCCTGACGCCGGCGGCGTCTTCCCGCGGACCGAGCCGAGGCCGCTTGGGGCGGCTTGGCGCTGACCGAGGGCCCGCACGAGCCTCGCTCATTGCCTGCCGATGACATTGCGCCAACTGCTGCGCCACGCCGCCGGCCTGGACGCCGAGTACGGCCACAACCTGGCCAGTCACCTGCCAATGGCGTTGCCGGCGCTGGCGCGTCTGGGCGCGACCGACGTGCGGCTGGCGGCTTTCGCTGCGCATTACGCCGCGCGTTTGCGCCCCGCACCGCCGCGCGAACGCTGGCCTGCGGGCCAGGCGTGGACGAGCCGCCTCGGCGAGCCACGCGCCTGGCCGGCGTACCGCAGCCTGTTTGGTAAGTGGATCAGGCACGAAGGTGCGCCCGCCGTGCTCGAGCGGGTGCTGCCGACGCTGCTGCGCGGCGTGGGTGCGGCTGCCTTCCACGGCCCGATACGCGCCGCCTATGCGCTCGCGGCGCGGCAGCCGCACCAACTCGACGATGCGCTGGCTTACTGGGCCTGTCGCTGGTTCGCGCTCGGCTCGCTGGCTGCCGACGGGCGCGAGCGCGACCCGGCGGCGGTGCTCGCAAGGCTGAGCATGGCCAAGCCGCGTCGCCCGCTGATCGTCGAGCGCATGGCGATCGCCGCCCAGCACCCCGCATTGGGCCGCGTCGCCTCGGAATTGAGCGTGGACCGCGACCACACCTTGCCCCAACTGGCGATGCTGGCCGCAAACCTTTATGCGGGCAGCGGCAACTTCACGGTGTTGCACCTGTTGACCAGCGCGCATGCCCTGCGCGTCTTGCTGCCCTGGCTGGCCGAGGCTGACGTGGTCGTGGCCCTTGGCCACTACTGGCTGGCCTACGTTGCCGGACATGCCGCGAGCGGGCTCGCAGAGCGAACGACAGACTGCGCAGTGCGGCGCCCAGCGCGGCCTTGGCCCGAGATCGTGTCGCTGGCCATTGCCAGCAACGACGACCACGTGATCAAGGTCGTCGACAGCTGCCGCGAGCAGGAGCGGGCTTACGGCGGCGCAGTGTGGCGCGAGGCGGCGTCGCGCGCAGTGGCCGACGCATGAGCGTTTCACTGCAACCGCTGACGCGGCGCAACCTGTCTGGCGTGCTGATCTCGATCGTCGAGCCCGCACCGCTGTGGCCGGTCTTGCGCTGACTTGCCTGAGCAGGCGTAGGATGGCCCGACCGGAGTCAACGGAGGTCAGGTTCCATGAAGCGCAAGCCGCGCCCCGCAATCGAGTCAAAGCCGCTGTCGCGGGCACCCGCGCGCACGCCGGCCGAGCCCGACGCGAGCGGCGCCGGCATGGACGACGACGACCGCATTGGCGAGCGCATCATCACGCGCCCCGACGGCCACCATTGGCTCTCGCTCGATGGACGGCGCGAGTTCGGCCCCTTCAATTCATTTGAAGAAGCCGTGGTCGACATGCAGACCGACGACGAGGAGAGCGCGGCCGAGCCCGGCGAAACGCTGCAGGAGGCCGAGTTCGAGATCGGCATGGCCGACTGGATCGACCCCGACACCGGCGAGCCCGCCGAAGGCCAGTCGACGCCGCGCT
>JANOPR010000352.1:0-9326 GCA_031421955.1 Burkholderiales bacterium | reverse complement strand
GCGCCAGACCGATATTGGTCAGGATCGGGATCATGGCGTTGCGCAGCACATGCTTGAACATCACGGTGTTTTCCGTGAGGCCCTTGGCGCGTGCGGTGCGCACATAGTCGTGCCCCATTTCGTCGAGAAAGAAGCTGCGGTACAGGCGCGTCTGCGGCGCCAGGCCGACCATGACGGCCAACAACACCGGCAGCGGGGTGTACGTGATCAGGTTGGTCCAGACACTGTCGCTCCAGCCCTGGACCGGGAACCAACCGAGCTGGAAGCCGAACAGGTACTGGCCGACGATGATGTAGACCAGGAAGCTGATCGACAGCGCCACCGTGGTGATGACCATGATCGTGCGGTCGGCCAGCGAGCCGCGGCGGTAGGCCACCCACATCGCGATCGGCAGCGCGATCACGACGTCGAGGATCAGGATCGGCAGCATCACCGTCAGCGTGGCCGGCAGGCGGCTGGCGAACAGGTTGGCCACCGACTCGTTGGTGGCCCAGCTCTTGCCCCAGTCGAAGCTCAGGATGCTCTTGAAGTAGATGCCCAGCTGCACCCAGACCGACTGGTCTAGGCCGAGTTGCTGGCGGATTGCCGCAATCTGCTCGGGCGTGGCGTTGAGGCCGCCGAGGATCTCGGCCGGGTCGCCGCCGAAATACTTGAACAGGAAGAAAACCAGCAGCACGACGCCAAACAAGGTCGGCACCATTTGCCACAGACGCCGGATCAGATAGGCCGTCATGACTACCTCAGGACTCAGGACGCGGGAGTGTAGGGCCCTCAGTCCGGCGCTGCCCCCCGCGTTTGCCCGCGCCACGCAAGCCCCCAAAACGCCTGCGGCGGCGTCCCCCGAGGGGCGCGCGCTAGGGTCTGGACGGGTTCGCGGCGCGGCGCGGCGCCGCTAGACTGCCGCGTTTCCTGCTTGCCCCCGAGTCATGACCCGACCCTTCCTGCTTGCGCTGGCCACGAGCCTGGCGCTGGCTTCTGGCGCCCCCGCGGCCCAGCCCGCTGCCAAGGCGCTGCCGAACCAGGCGGCGCAGCCCCTGAAGGTGCTTCGGTATGCGTTTCCGATCGCCGAGACCGGCTTTGACCCGGCGCAGATCTCCGACCTGTATTCGCGCACGGTGGCGGCCAACATCTTCGAGGCCCCACTGTCCTATGACTACCTGGCGCGCCCGGCCATGCTCAAGCCGCAGACCGCGGCCGCCCTGCCCGAGATCAGCGACGAGGGCAAGCGCTTCGTGTTCGAGATCCGGCCGGGCATCTACTTTGCCGATGACCCGGCCTTCAAGGGTGTGCGGCGCGAGTTGACCGCGGCCGACTATGTCTACGCGGTCAAGCGCCATTACGACCCGCAGTTCAAGAGCCCGAGCCTGTTCCTGTTCGAGAACGCCAGACTGCTGGGCCTGTCGGAGTTGCGCAAGAAGGCGATTGCCGACAAGCAGCCCTTTGCCTACGACACCGAAGTCGAGGGCCTGCGCACGCTGGACCGCTATCGCTTCGAGGTGCGGCTGGCCGCACCGGCACCGCGGTTTCACTACAACTTTGCCGACGGTGCCGTCGCGGGGGCGGTTGCGCGCGAAGTCATCGAGGCCTACCCGGGCAAGTCGATGGAGCACCCGGTCGGTACCGGTCCGTTCATCCTCAAGCGTTGGCAGCGCAGCGCCAAGATCGTGCTCGAGCGCAACCCGGACTACCGCGAGCATCGCTACGACGAGCAGGCAGGTGCGGGCGATGCCTCGGCGCAGGCCATCGCCGCCAAACTCAAGGGCCGCAAGCTGCCGATGGTCGACCGCGTCGAGATCAGCATCGTCGAGGAGGTGCAGCCGCGCTGGCTGGCCTTCCTCAATGGCGAGCACGACATGCTCGAACGCCTGCCCAACGATTTTGTCGCCATCGCGACGCCGAACAACAAGCTGGCGCCGAACCTGAGCAAGCGTGGCGTGCAAATGGAGCGCGTGCCGCTGGTCGACGCCACCTATGCCTACTTCGGCATGGAGCATCCCGTGGTCGGCGGCTACACGCCCGACAAGGTCGCCCTGCGGCGCGCGGTGTCGCTGGCCTACGACGTGGAGCAGGACATCACGCTGCTGCGCCGCGGCCAGGCCATCCCGGCTCAAAGCGTGGTGGCACCCCTGCTGTCGGGCTACGACGCGCAGTGGAAGAGCGAGATGAGCGACTTCGACCTGGCGCGCGCCAAGAGCCTGCTCGACCTCTACGGCTATGTCGACAAGGACGGCGACGGCTGGCGCGACCGGCCCGACGGCTCGCCGCTGGTGCTCGAGTACTCGGCGCAACCCGACCAGCAGTCGCGCCAGTCGCAGGAGCTGTGGAAGAAGGCGATGGACAAGATCAAGGTCAGGATCGAGTTCAAGATCGCCAAATGGCCCGAGCAACTCAAGGCCAGCCGCGCGGGCAAACTGATGATGTGGGGGGTGGCCTGGAGCGCCACCAGCCCGGACGGGCTGTACTTCCTCGACCTGCTGTACGGCCCGAACAAAGGCCAGGCGAATCACGCGCGCTTTGACCTGCCGGAGTTCAACGCACTGCACCAGCGTGCCGCCGTGATGCCCGACGGACCCGAGCGCGAGGCCGTGATGGCCAAGGCCAAGGCCCTGTCGGTGGCCTACATGCCGTACAAGGTCATTGCCCACCGCATCGCCACCGACCTGATGCACCCGCATGTGCAGGGCTACAAGCGCCATCCGTTCCTGCGCGACTGGTGGCGCTACATCGACGTCGAGGCGGCGCGCGCCAGGCCATGAGCGCGCCGGGCCGCCCCAAGCGCCATACCGCAGCGCGCAGCGCGCAGGTTGCCTGATGAGCGCGCCGGGCCGCCCCAAGCGCCATACCGCAGTGCGCTGCACGGTGGCCCGATGAACGCGCCCGCTCTGCGTCGCCTTGCAGCGGCCTTGCTGGGCGCCGCGCTGGCGCTGCAGCCAGCGCTCGCGCAACCGACCGCCGACGCGCCCAAGAAGGTGTTGAGTGTGGCGTTTCGCGTCGCCGAGTCCAGCCTCGACCCGGCCAAGATCAACGACGCCTATTCGCGCCAGATCACGCCGCATATCTTCGAAGCGCTGTACACCTACGACCACCTGGCGCGACCGGCCAAGATCAAGCCGCTGCTGGCCGTGGGCATGCCCGAGATGGCCGACGAGTACCGCACCTGGACGGTCAAGGTGCGCCAGGGGATCTACTTCCAGAACGACCCGGCGTTCAAGGGCCGCAAGCGCGAGGTCACGGCACAGGATTTCATCTACGCCTACCAGCGCGTCGCCGACCCGGCCAACAAGAGCCCGATCTGGGGGTTTCTCGAGGCCCAGGTGGGCCTGGTCGGGTTGGGCGAAGCGCGCAAGGCTGCACTCGATGGCAAGAAGCCATTCGACTACGACGCGCCGATCGCCGGCCTGCGCGCACTGGACCGCTACACCGTGCAGTACAGGCTCAACGACGCGCGGCCGCGCTTCCTCGAGTCGCTGGTCACGTCCGATCTACTGGGCGCGCAGGCACGCGAGGTGGTCGAGTTCTACGGCGACAAGATCGACGCGCACCCGGTCGGTACCGGGCCCTTCCGCCTCAAGCAATGGCGCCGCAGCTCGCTGATCGTGCTCGAGAGAAGCCCCGACTACCGTAGCCACACCTACGACGCCGAACCCGCCGCCGACGATGCCGTCGGCCAGGCCCTGCTGGCGCGCTTCAAGGGCCGCAAGCTGCCCATGGTCGACGAGGTGCGGATCGCGATCATCGAGGAGACGCAGCCGATGTGGTTGTCGTTCCTCAACGCAGAGGTCGACATCCTCGCGGGCATCACCAGCCCGGTGCCCGCCGAGTTCGTCAGCCAGGCGGTGCCCAACGGCAAGCTCGCGCCCAACCTGGCCAAGCGCGGCATCCAGGTGCAGCAGCAGGTCAACTCCGATGGCGCCTATGTCTACTTCAACATGGTCGACCCGGTGGTTGGCGGCTACACGCCCGACAAAGTGGCCCTGCGCCGCGCGATCGGCCTGGCCACCGACATCGACAAGCTGATCCGCATCGGTTATCGCAGCCAGGCCATTCCCGCGCAGGCCCCGACCAATCCGCACACCACCGGCTACGACCCGAATTTCAAGAGCGAGATGAGCGAGTACAGCCCGGCGCGGGCCAAGGCCCTGCTCGACCTGTACGGCTACGTGGACCGCAACGGTGACGGCTGGCGCGAACAACCCGACGGCAAGCCGCTGGTCATCGAGCGCTCGTCGCAGCCCGACCAGCTGAGCCGCGAATTCGAAACGCTGTGGCAGAAGGATCTCAACGCGATCGGCGTTCGCAGCACCTCCAAGGTGGCCAAGTGGCCCGAGCAGCTCAAGCAGGCGCGGGCGGGCAAGCTGCAGGTCTGGGCCCTGGGCGGCTCATCGGCGCAGCTCGACGGCCTGGGCGCGCTCGCGCGCTACGACAGCGCGCAATGGGGCGGGCAGAACCTGGCGCGCTTCAAGAACGCTGAGTTCGATGCACTCTACAAGCAGATGACCGCGATGCCCGATGGGCCTGTGCGGCTGGAGTTGTTCCGCCAGGCCAAGCTGATCGCCGTGGCCTACCTGCCGTACAAGTTCAATGTGCACCGAATTTCGACCGACATGTGGCACCCCTGGGTGGTGGGTTTTCGCCGGCCGCTGTTCTGGCAGGAGTGGTGGCATATGGTCGACATCGACGACCGCCAGCGCGGCCCGCGCTGAATTCACGAGATCAAGCCCATGAAACTGCTTGCCTGCCTTGCCCTTGCACTGAACCTGGCGCTGCCCGCGCAGGCGCAGCCTGCCGATGCGCCGAAGAAGGTGCTCAAGGTCGCGTTCCGCAGCGCCGAGACGGGCTTTGACCCGTCGATGATCAGCGACCTGTACTCGCGCACGATCACGCCGCACATCTTCGAGGCGCTTTACACCTATGACCACCTGGCGCGGCCGGCCAAGATCAAGCCGCTGACGGCGGCCGGCATGCCCGAGGTCTCGGCCGATTTCCGGACCTGGACGATTCGCATCCAGCCCGGCATCTACTTCGCCGACGACGCCGCGTTCAAGGGCCCCGACGGTCAACAAGTGCGGCGGGAGATGGTGGCGCAGGACTACGTCTACGCCTTCCAGCGCGTCGCCGACCCGGCCAACAAGAGCCAGCTGTGGAGCTGGGTCGAGACCTTCGGCCTGGTGGGGTTGGTCGAGCTGCGACAGGAAGGCATCGCCGCCAAGAAGCCTTTCGACTACAGCCGCACGATCGAAGGCGTGCGCGCACTGGACCGCCACACGATCCAGTTCAAGCTGCGCGAGTCGCGGCCGCGATTCCTCAGCTCGATCGCCGGCTCCGACCTGCTGGGCGCACAGGCGCGCGAAGTGGTCGAGCACTATGGCGACGCCATCGCCGCGCATCCGGTCGGCACCGGACCCTTTCGCCTCAAGCAGTGGCGGCGCAGTTCGCTGATCGTGCTCGAGAGGAGCCCTCACTACCGCGAAGTGCGCTACGACGCCGAGCCCGCCGCCGATGACGCCCAGGGGCAGGCGATCCTGGCCAGGCTCAAGGGCCGCAAGCTGCCGATGGTCGACGAGGTGCATGTCTCGATCATCGAAGAGGCGCAGCCGTTCTGGCTCTCGTTCCTCAACGGCCAGATCGATGCCATTGCCGGCCAGACCGGCGCCGTGCCGGGCGAGTTCATCACCCAGGCCATGCCCAACGGCAAGCTCGCACCCTTTCTGGCCAAGAAAGGCATCCATGCCACACGACAGGTCAACTCCGACAGCGGGATGGTCTACTTCAATATGGAAGACCCGGTGGTCGGCGGCTACACGCCCGACAAGGTCGCGCTGCGCCGCGCCATCAACCTGTCGCAAGACCTTGAACGCGAGATCCGCGTCGTGCGCCGAGGGCAGGCGATTCCCGCGCAGTCGCCGGTGTCGCCCAACCTGTTCGGCTACGACCCGGCTTTCAAGAGCGAGAACAGCGAATACGATCCGGCCCGCGCCAAGGCCCTGCTCGACATGTTTGGCTATGTCGACCGCGATGGCGACGGCTGGCGCGAGCAACCCGACGGTTCCCCGCTCGTGATCGTGCGCGCCACGCAGCCCGAGCAGATCAACCGCGAATACGACACGCTGTGGAAGAAGAGCCTGGACGCGATCGGCGTGCGCACGACCTTCCAGACTTCCAAGTGGGCCGAGCACCTGAAGGCCGCGCGCGCGGGCAAGCTGCAGGTCTGGTCGCTGGCCAGCTCGGCCGCCGACCCCGACGGCCAGGGCGCGTTCCAGCGCTTCCACGGCCCACAGGCCGGCAGCCAGAACCTGGCGCGCTTCAAGAACGCCGAGCTCGACGCCATCTACGACAAGATGCAGGCCCTGCCCGATGGTCCCGAGCGGCTCGAGTTGTTCCGCCAAGCCAAGCTGATCGCGGTGGCCTACGCGGCCTACAAGAACACGGTGCATCGCATCTCGACTGACCTGCTGCACCCCTGGGTGGTCGGGTTTCGCCGCCCGCTGTTCTGGCAGGAGTGGTGGCACATGGTCGACATCGACATCAGCAAGAAGCCCACCAAGTAGCACCGCCATGCAACGGCGCGACCTGCTCGCCGCCGGCGTCGCCACCCCCCTCGGCGCTGCGGGCAGCAGCGCATTCGCCGCCCCGCGCAAGGTGCTGCGCGCGGCCTTCATCACCGCCGAATCGGGCTTCGACCCGCCGCAGGTCAGCGACAACCCCTCGCTGACCGTCATCGACCTGATCTTCGAGGCCCCGCTCAGCTACGACCCGCTGGCCCGGCCGGCCAAGCTGGTGCCGCAAACGGCCGCGGCGCTGCCCGAGGTGTCGGCCGACTTCAAGCACTTCGTCTTCACGCTGCGGCCGGGCATCTTCTTTGCCGACGACCCGGTGTTCAAAGGCCGGCCGCGTGAGCTGGTCGCGGCCGACTACGTCTACGCCATCAAGCGCTTCTACGACCCGGCCATCAAGACCGAGCGCCTGTACGTCTTCGAAAACGCCAAGCTGCTCGGCCTGTCGGAGCTGCGCAAGCAGGCGTTGGCCACACGCACGCCGTTCCCCTACGACACCGACGTCGCGGGGTTGCGGGCCTTGGATCGCTACCGCTTTGAGGTGCGGCTGGCCGAGCCCGCGCCGCGCTTTGCGCATGTGCTCGCCGGCACGGGCAGCGCCGGCGCGGTGGCGCGCGAAGTGGTCGAGGCCTACGCCGCGGACCTGATGGCGCACCCGGTGGGCACCGGGCCGTACCGCCTGGCCGAGTGGCGGCGCAGTTCGCGCGTCGTGCTCGAACGCAACCCGCGCTTTCGCGAAAAACGGTTCAACAGTGTCGCGCCCGAGGGCGATGAGCAGGCCGCGGCGACCGCGCTCGCGCTGGCAGGCCGGCGCCTGCCCATCGTCGACCGCATCGAGGTCAGCGTGATCGAGGAGTCGCAGCCGCGCTGGCTGGCCTTTCTGGGCGGCGAGATCGACACCATCAACCTGCCGCCCGCGTTCGCGCCGCTGGCCATGCCCGGCGGCACGCTCGCGCCCTACCTGGCCAAGCGCGGCGTGCGCGCGCGCCAGACGCTCGGCGCCAGCGTGTCGCACACCTTCTTCAATTTCGACGACCCGCAGGTCGGCGGCTACACGCCTGAGCGCGTGGCGCTGCGCCGCGCCATTGCCCTGGGCTACGACAACGCCGGCGACATCCGCCTGATCTACAACGGCCAGGCCTTGCCTGCGCAATCGATGATCGCGCCGCACAACTATGGGTTCGACGCGACGCTGAAGAGCGAGATGAGCGAGCACAGCCCGGCGCGCGCCAACGCCCTGCTCGACCTCTACGGCTACGCGCGCGGCGCCGACGGCCTGCGCCGCCACCCCGACGGCTCGCCGCTCTTGCTGCGCAAGGCCTCGGCCAGCGACCAGCGCTCGCGCCGGCTCAACGAGCTGTGGCAAAAACGCATGGCCGCGATCGGCCTGCGCATGGTCTTCGAGGTCGGGCCGTTCGCCGAGCTGATCAAGCGCTCGCTGGCCGGAACGCTGCAGATGTGGGGGTTCAACTGGACCAACGGCCCCGACGGCGAATTCTTCCTCGGCCTGGCCTATGGCCCCAACGCCGACCAAAGCAACGACGCGCGCTTCAGGCTGCCGGCCTTCGACGCGCTGTACCAGCGCCAGACCGTGATGGCCGACGGCCCCGAGCGGCTGGCCGTCATGCGCGAGGCGACCAAGCTGATGCTGGCCTACATGCCCTACCTCGCGCATGTGCATCCGATCGACGTCGACCTCTCGCATGCCCGCGTGCGGCACCTGATCCGCCACCCGTTCAAATCGAGCTGGTGGGATTTCACGGATCTGGCCGCAGCGGGCTGAGCGCGGGGGAATAATGCGCTGGCCCCGCGCGTAAGCCTTGTGACCCTCGCCCCACCGTGAGCCTGCCCGGCCGTCCGAAAGGCGAATAACGCCGTGCCAAACACGAAGATTGCCTGATGAGCGCCCCGCCCGCCTTTCGCCAACAGTTGCTGGTCGCGATCCCGCGGCTGCGCCGCTACGCGCGCTCGCTGGTGTTCGACTTGCATAGCGCCGACGACCTGGTGCAGAACACGCTCGAGCGCGCGCTGGGCCATTGGCGGCAGTTCGACCCGCGCCGCGACCTGGTGCTGTGGCTGCTGTCGATCGCCCACAACGCGCACCTGGACACGTTGCGCCGTGACCGCCGCCTTGACGTGCTGCCTCCCGAACGCGTCAACGACGCCCTGGACGCGCAGCAGCCGCTGGACGGCGACGTCGGCCTGCGCCTGGACCTGGTCGCCGCGCTGGAGCGCCTGTCGCATGACCAGCGCAGCGCCCAGTTGCTGGTGCTGGTCGAGCAGCTCAGCTATGCCGAGGCCGCCGAGGTGTTGCAGGTGCCCGCGGGCACCGTGATGTCGCGCGTCAGCCGCGCCCGCGTCGTGATGCGCGAGTGGCTCGACGGCGGCGCTGCCGCACTGCGTGTCCACAAACCCGACCTGCGGCGCGTCATCTAGCGCTGCGCACGAGAACGCCATGTCCCGTCCCGACGACTTCAGCGACACCGACCTCAGCGCCTGGCTCGACGGCGAGCTCGACGCCGAGCGCCGCGCGCAGGTTGACGCCTGGTTGCGCGAGCATCCCGAGGCTGCGGCGCGCGCACGCCTGTGGGCCGCCGACTGCGACGCCGTGCGGGCGCGCTTCGACCCGGTGTTGAGCGAGCCGGTGCCGCCCGCCCTGGTGCGCGAGGTGTGGCACACGGCCGCACCCGCGCGCTGGCCGGCGGCCCGCGCCGCGGTGGCCGCGGGGCTGCTGGTGGCCGGCGCGCTGATCGGCGCCGGCGGCATGTGGCA
>JANOPR010000351.1:0-5425 GCA_031421955.1 Burkholderiales bacterium | reverse complement strand
TCAGGCCAGGCGGCCGTGGCACTGCTTGTACTTCTTGCCGCTGCCGCACGGACAGGGCTCGTTGCGACCCACGCGCGGCACCGCGTCGGCCAGCATCCGTGGGTCCGCGTCCTGCGAGACGCTGCCATCTTCATTGGGATGGGTGTAGGTCACGTTGGCAACCTTGCTGGCGCGCTCCTCGATTGCGTCAGCTGCTTCCGTGGCCTGTTCCTGCGACTGGATGCGCACGGTCATGAGCACGCGCGTAACTTCCATCTTCACCACATCGAGCAGTTGCGAGAACAACTCGAAGGCCTCGCGCTTGTACTCCTGCTTCGGATTCTTCTGGGCGTAGCCGCGCAGGTGGATGCCCTGGCGCAGGTAGTCCAGGGCCGCCAGGTGCTCGCGCCAGTGGCTGTCGATGGCCTGCAGCAGCACCATGCGCATGAAGGGCGTGAACTGCTCTGAACCGACGATGGCCAGCTTGGCCGCAAAAGCCGCGTCGGCGGCGGCGACGACCTTCTCGACGATGTCGTCGTCGGCGATCGACTCGCTGGCCTCGACCATGGACTTCAGCGGCACGTCAAGTTGCCACTCGTCGCGCAGCGTCTTCTCGAGGCCCTCGAGATCCCACTGTTCCTCGAGACTCTCGGCCGGCACGTAGGTGCGCACGACGTCGGTCATCGTGCTCCGGCGCAGGTTCGTGATCTGCTCGTCGAGCGTCGCGGCTTCGAGGATCTCGTTGCGCTGCTGGTAGATGACCTTGCGCTGGTCGTTGCTGACGTCGTCGTACTCGAGCAGCTGCTTGCGCATGTCGAAGTTGCGCGCCTCGACCTTGCGCTGCGCGCCCTCGATGCTGCGCGTGACGATGCCGGCCTCGATGGCCTCGCCTTCGGGCATCTTCAGCCGGTCCATGATCGCGCGCACCCGGTCGCCAGCAAAGATGCGCATCAACGAGTCTTCCAGCGACAGGTAGAACCGCGACTGGCCCGGGTCGCCCTGCCGGCCTGAGCGGCCGCGCAGCTGGTTGTCGATGCGGCGGCTTTCGTGGCGCTCGGTGGCGATGATTCGCAGCCCGCCCTCGGCCTTGACCTTGTCGTGCAGGCCCTGCCACTCGTCGTGCAACTGCTGGATGCGACGCGCCTTTTCGTCGGCCGGAATCGAGTCGTCGGCCTCGATGAACTGGACCTGCTTCTCGACGTTGCCGCCGAGCACGATATCCGTACCCCGGCCGGCCATGTTGGTGGCAATCGTGACCACACCGGGGCGCCCGGCCTGGGCCACGATCTCGGCCTCCTTGGCATGCTGCTTGGCGTTGAGCACCTGGTGTGGCAACTTGGTTTTTTCCAGCAGGCCGGAGATCAGCTCCGAGTTCTCGATCGAGGTCGTGCCCACCAGCGTGGGCTGGCCACGGGTGTGGCAATCGCGGATGTCTTCGATCACCGCGTTGTACTTCTCGGTCGCGGTCTTGTAGACCAGGTCGAGTTCGTCCTTGCGGATCGTGGGCATGTTCGGCGGGATCACCACCGTCTCCAGGCCGTAGATCTCCTGGAACTCGTAGGCCTCGGTGTCCGCCGTGCCGGTCATGCCCGCCAGCTTGGCGTACATGCGAAAGTAGTTCTGGAACGTGATCGAGGCCAGGGTCTGGTTCTCGCTCTGGATCTGCACGCCTTCCTTGGCCTCGACGGCCTGGTGCAGGCCGTCGCTCCAGCGGCGGCCGGTCATGAGGCGGCCGGTGAACTCGTCAACGATGACGACCTCGCCGTCCTGCACTACGTAATGCTGGTCGCGGTTGTACAGGTGCTTGGCCCGCAGCGCCGCGTAGACATGGTGCATCAGCGTGATGTTGGCCGGGTCGTATAGGCTGGCGTCCTCGGCCAGCAGTCCGGCTTCACCGAGGATGCGCTCGGCATTCTCGTGGCCCGCCTCGGTCAGGAAGACCTGGTGGCCCTTCTCGTCGACGGTGAAGTCACCCGGCTCGATCACGCCCTCGCCGGTGCGCAGGTCGAGCTCGCCGATCTGCTTCTTCAACTGCGGAATCACCGCATTGATGCGCACGTACAGCTCGGTATGGTCTTCGGCCTGGCCGCTGATGATCAGCGGCGTGCGCGCCTCGTCGATCAGAATCGAGTCGACCTCGTCGACAATGGCAAAGTGCAGGCCACGCTGCGTGCGGTCGGCGACTTCGTAGACCATGTTGTCGCGCAGGACATCAAAACCGAATTCGTTGTTGGTGCCGTAGGTCACGTCGGCCGCATAGGCCGCCTGCTTTTCTTCGCGCGACATCCCCGGGACATTGACGCCAACGGTCAAGCCCAGGAAGGTATAGAGCCGCCCCATCCATTCGGCGTCACGCCGTGCAAGGTAATCGTTGACCGTGACCACATGCACGCCCTTGCCAGACAGCGCATTGAGGTACACCGGCAGGGTGGCCATCAGGGTCTTGCCCTCGCCGGTGCGCATCTCGGCGATCTTGCCCTCATGCAGGGCCATGCCCCCGATGAGCTGAACGTCGAAGTGACGCATCTTCAGCGAGCGCTTGCCCGCCTCGCGCACGGCCGCAAACGCCTCCGGCAACAGGTCGTCCAGGCTCAGGCCGGCCGCCACTTTCTCGCGCCACTCGCCGGTCTTGGCGCGCAGCGCTGCATCATCGAGGCTCTCGAATGCGGGTTCGAGCGCGTTGACCTTCTGCACGACAACCCGGTACTGCTTGAGCAGGCGGTCATTGCGGCTGCCGAAGATCGAAGTGAGGAGTTTGGGCAACATGCGGCGTGGTTTCTTGTCGTTGAGCGTGACCGCATCAAGGTGGGGCCAAGCCGGCAATTCGCAACCACGCTCTCGCGCGGCGACGTGCAAGCGCGAAGTCAGGCGACGACAGCGCAAAACGGCAGATTTTAGCAGCGCGGGTCGGCTCTGGGTCAGCGCACAGCGCGACCAACAGCCACTGCCGTGCGCGCCGTCGCCCGCCCGGCAAGGAACCGTGCCGGATTCTGCGGTACGCCGGCGACCGTGACCTCGAAGTGCAAGTGCGGGCCGGTAGAGCGGCCGGAAGTGCCGACCAGGGCTAGCAGCTGTCCGCGTTTGACCAGGTCCCCGGTCTTGACCAGCACCTTGGACACATGGGCATAGCGAGTCTGCAAACCGTTGCCGTGGTCGACCTCTACCAGGTTGCCGTAGGCAGGGTGCAGTTCAGTCGAGACGACCACCCCGCCGGCGGCTGCCAAGACTTGCGTGCCCACGTCGGCGGGGAAGTCCAGCCCGGTATGCAGTGCGGGACGATCTGTGAACGGGTCGATGCGAAAGCCGAATCCCGAGCCAACCGGGCCGTCGACTGGCGCAGAACTGGGAACCATCAACTGCGCCAGCCGCCCTTCGAGCAGGCGCGACTCGATCAACGTGAACAGGTCCGTCGTCTGGTCAGTGCGCTCATCGAGGAGCCCGATGTGGGCGTTGAGCCCCGCGAGGGACAGCGGCTCCGTGCGGCCGAGAGCGGAAATGAACGGCCCGCCGGCCCCCGATTTGGCTGGCGAGCTCGCCGCAGGCATCCCCGGCCTCAACATGGGCTTGAGCTCCTCGGGCTTCACGCCCGCCATCCCGGACACGCGGTCACCCATGGCCTCGAGCGTGAGCAGCTTGGCCTGCATTTCGCCCACCTTCTGAGCCATTGCGTCGAGGTTCTCGCGCATGAAACGGTCGCGCTGCGCAAACTCGTCGCGAACGACCAGCTTGAAAAACTGGCTGACCACGGGCCAACCCTCGCGCGCGGCGGTCAGGAAGACGAAGTGGTAAATCGCGCCAGACAACAGGATCAGGACGAGCGCCAGCACAGCCACTGCAGCGCCAAGCTGCATGCGGTTGAACTGCATGGCGCGCGTCTGCGCCAAGCTGCCGTGGGTGATGAGGATCTGCATCGGTCTAAACTCCTTCGCATGGCCAACGCCAAGCAGTGGATTTCGAGCGTGCCCCTGGGCATGCCGTTGTCACGGGCGCTCGACGAGAGCGCCAGCCTGGCCAACCTGGCGCGGCGCCTGGCGCAGTCGAACGCGCGCTACGCCGCGATATGCGTTGAGCTGCCCGAATCCATACGGGTGCAGGTGAGGCCCGGCCCGATTGATGACGAGGGGTGGTCGCTGCTGGCCTCCAACGCGGCCGTCGCCGCCAAGTTGCGCCACCTGCTGCCGCGCCTGAACGACAGGCTGCGAGAACAGGGCTGGCCGGAGTTGCCGATCCGCGTGCACATTCGCACCCGCTGATTGCTCCGGCCTCGTTGTGGTGCCGACTATCCGAGTCGAACGGATGACCTTCCGCTTACAAGGCGGGTGCTCTACCAGCTGAGCTAAGTCGGCGCTGCCAGCGGCAATTCTAGGCCGGTGCTGCGGCCAAGACGTTACTTGATGCGCTTGAGCGAAGGCCGCGCACTGCCGGGGCCGGGCGCCGTGGGTGGCGTGTTGGGGGCGGGCTCGTCGGATGCCGCCGGCGTGTCGACAGCGGCCAGCCGCGGACCACTGCGCGGCGAAACCTCACCGACAGGCAGCGGTGTCGGCGCCGCACCGACGGACCCTGCGGCATTTGGCACCGGAAAAGCCATGCCCTGGCCGTTCTCGCGAGCGTAGATCGCCACCACATGGTCGATGGGTACCGCGATTTCCCGGGCCGCACCGCCAAAACGGGCGCGGAACTCAATCAGCTCGTTACCAAGCTTCAACCCGCTGGTGGCCTCAAAGCCGACATTGAGCACGATCTCGTTGTTCTTTACGTGCTCCTGCGGCACCTTGACGCTGGCATCGACGTAGACCGCGACGTAGGGCGTGAAGCCGTTGTCGGTACACCAGTCGTGCAGCGCACGGATCAGGTAGGGCCGCGTCGAGCTGCCCTGGCCTTCGCCGATCGGTGGGGTCGTCGCCATGTCAAGTGCCCTGCCAAGCGGACGCCGCGGATCCGGCTTTGCCGGTGCGCTGGCGTCGCCCCCCCGGGGGGGAGCGGCGAAGCCGCTTCGGGGGGGAGCCCATCTACTTCCTCATCACCTTCTCGGAAGGCGTCAACGCCTCGATATAGGCCGGTCGAGAGAAGATTCGCTCGGCGTACTTCAGCAGTGGCAGGGCGTTCTTGGACAGATCGATACCGTAGTAGTCCAAGCGCCAAAGCAGCGGGGCGATGGCCACGTCGAGCATCGAGAAGTCGTCGCCAAGCATGAACTTGTTCTTCAGGAAGATCGGTGCGAGTTGCGTCAGGCGGTCGCGGATCTGGCCGCGTGCCTTCTCGAGCTGCTTTTCGGTGCCCTTGACACCGCTGCGACCCTCAAGGATGTTCACATTGGCGAACAGTTCCTTCTCGAAATTGAACAGGAACAGTCGCACGCGGGCGCGCGCCACCGGGTCGCCGGGCATCAGCTGCGGGTGTGGGAAGCGCTCGTCGATGTACTCGTTGATGATGTGCGACTCGTAGA
>JANOPR010000350.1:0-1516 GCA_031421955.1 Burkholderiales bacterium | reverse complement strand
GTGACCGCGCGTTCACCGGCGCCCAGACCCATTCGCTGGCGCAACTGATGCTCCGCATGCCAGAGCTGGCCCACGATTTCTCCGGTCGTGAGGTTGCGCGAGAAGCCCTGGTGGCCGGTCGAGCAAAAACGGCAGCCCACGGCACAACCCGCCTGCGACGAGATGCACAGCGTGCCGCGGCCGTCTTCCGGGATGAACACGGTTTCGATGGCATCGCCGTTGCCGACGTCGAACAGCCACTTCACCGTCGCGTCGGCCGAGACATGTTCGGAGATCAGTGCCAATGGCCTGACCTCGGCCGCGTCGGCAAGTTTGTCACGCAGCGACTTGGCCAGGTCGCTCATCTGGGCGAAGTCGCCGGCGCCCTTGTGATGAATCCAGCGGTACAACTGGGTCGCACGAAAGCGTTTCTCGCCCAGGCCGTGGCAGTAGGCCGCGAGCCCTTCGAGATCGAAATCGAGAAGGTTCGCGCGCATCGCTATTCCGCGCGGGGCCGCCCCGGGCAGCCGAGTCCCCCAAGCCCGCCGGGGGCCCGTGCCGGCACCGTCGAGGGCGAGCCAAGCGAACTCGTGGGCATCATCTCGCTCAGCGGCCGTAGACGTTCATTCCGGCAAAGAAGAACGCCACTTCGACTGCGGCAGTCTCAGCCGCATCCGAACCGTGCACCGCGTTGGCGTCGATGCTGGCGGCGAAGTCGGCGCGGATCGTGCCCTTGTCGGCCTTCTTCGGGTCGGTCGCGCCCATCAGGTCGCGGTTCTTGGCGATCGCGTTCTCACCCTCGAGCACCTGGATCATCACCGGGCCCGAGATCATGAAGCTGACCAGGTCGTTGAAGAACGGACGCGCCTTGTGCACCGCGTAGAAAGCCTCGGCTTCGCCACGCGAGAGGTGGGCCATGCGCGCCGCAATGACCTTCAGGCCTGCGCCCTCGAAGCGGGCATAGACCTGCCCGATGACACTTTTGGCCACTGCGTCGGGCTTGATGATGGACAGCGTGCGTTCGATCGCCATGATGACAAATTCTCCAGATAAACCAAGACTAGGCAAAGCTTTGAATTGTAGACCGGGCCCTGCAGTCGATCGGCTTCAGCGACCCTTGCCGCCCTGGCCGCCGCGGCCCCGGCCACCGCTGCCGCCGCCCTTGCCGCCGCGGCCACCGGACTTCTTGCCCAGGAACGCATCGCCGCCGATGTAGCCGACTGCCGTCTTCATCGGATCGGGCTGTCCCGCAGCGGGCTTGCCCGCGCCTTTGCGCCGGCCGCCCGCGCCCACGGAACCGCCCGCGGCACCGCCGGCCCGGCCACGGCCACCACGCCCGCCACCGCCACCACCACCACCACCACCAGCGAAGCGCTTGTCGTAGGTCTGCTGCAAGGGGTTGGGGATCGGGCCGTCGTCGTCTGCGCCCAGGTCACGGCCCTGGTCGCGACCTTCCTTCAGCGCGCGCTTGTCGTAGGTCTGCTGCAAGGGGTTCGGGATCGGCGCATCGTCGCCCAGTTCGCGCCGGGCACTGCGG
>JANOPR010000349.1:0-1717 GCA_031421955.1 Burkholderiales bacterium | reverse complement strand
GCGTAGACCATCATGTGGATGTGGCCGGGGCGGTTGGGGTGCCGGCCCATCGCACGCAGCATGTCGCCCACCGGGCCGTCGTCGGGCACCGGGTAGAAAGTCGGCTTGATCGACCAGAAACGGTAGCGACCCTCGTCGTCGGTGTGGAAACGCGCACGCAGCTGCATGCCCGCCTCACCACCTTTCGCGTCCTTCTGCATGTCGTACACGCCCTCGCCGTCGCCCGACCACACATCCACGCAGCAGCGCGCGATCGGCTGCCCGCGCGTGTCGGTGACGCGACCGCTGTAGTACGCCGGCTCGCCCGGCATCCCCTTACCGATGTCGCTGCCCAGCGGCAGCACCGGCGCGCCCTCCCAGTAGAACGGACCCTGCACCGTGGCCTCGGTGGGCTGGGCGCTGGCGCTCTTGTCGGCCAGCGCCTTGGCCGAGCGGCGCGCCTGCTCCAACTGCACCACCAGCATCGACAGACCCAGCGTGTCCGACAGCAGGATGAACTCCTGGCGCTTGTCGTCGCAGGTCTTGCCGACGCGGGTCAGGAACTGGATTGCCGCCATCCACTCGTCGGGCTTCAAGTCCACCTCGCGCGCCAGCGCATGCATGTGGCGGACCACGGCCGAGATGATTTGCCTAAAGCGCGGGTCGGCGTCGGCGGCCAGGCGGTCGAGCACGGCCTGGGTGATGTCGGAGGTTTGGTGCGTGTTCATGGTCATGATGCTCGGAAGAGATCCTTGGCAATGCCGGCAGCGGCGAAGAGGTAGTCGCGCGAGGCGTCGAGTTCACGCCGCAGATGATTGAGGTTGACGTCGAGCAGACGACCCCGCCACTTGCGGATCTTGCCTGCAACCAGGACGGTCTCGACGTTGGTGCGGTCCATCAGCGACACCACCGCACCCGGCACATGGTTGAGCGGCGCAACGTTGATCGCCTCGGCGTCGAGGATGACGATGTCGGCCTCCTTGCCCGGCGTGAGCGAGCCGACCTTGCGGTCGAGCTTGAGGTCGCGTGCGCCGTTGACCGTGGCCCAGCCGAGCACGTCCTTGGCGGTCAGCAGCGGCAGCGCGCCGGTGGCCGGCATGTTGGGCTCGCCGAGCTTGTTGGCATTGACGAACATGCGCTGCAGACTCATCGCCGAGCGCATCTGCATGAAGGGGTCCGCGGCCAGCGTGCACTCGACGTCGGACGACAGCGAGGGCCGCACGCCCATCTGCATGGCCTTGATGACCGGCGGTGTGCCGTGCGCCATGTTCATCTCGATCGGCACGGCCAGCGACACCCCGGCGCCGGCATCGCGCAGCCGCTGCCAGGCGTAGTCGGACATGCCGGTGACGTGGATGAAGAGGTTGTCCGGGCCGAAGCTGCTGACCGCCAGCGCGTCGAAGGTCGGCCGCATGCCGAAGGTGCCGACGATGTGCGCCACCACCTGCAAGCCGAGCTCGCGGCCCAGGGCCCAGGCCGCCTCATAGCCCGGCAGGTAGATTTCGCCGCCCATCGTCATCGTTGTCAACTGGTCGGTCGAGCTGAAGTGCGTGGCCTTGAGCCGGCGCGCGTCGCCCGGGTACAGGTTGCCGGGTACGCCGCCGGCGCTCTCGAAGTAGCCGAACACGGCGCGCCGATCCGAGTCCTTCAGCGCCTTGACCTGCGCGTCGCTGTGGACGGCCGAATGGTGGATCTGCGAGATGTCGTGCACTGTCGTCACGCCCACGTCGAGTTGCGC
>JANOPR010000348.1:0-10889 GCA_031421955.1 Burkholderiales bacterium | reverse complement strand
CGCCACCGCCACCGCCACCGCCACCGCCACCGCCGCCCTTGCCGCCGCGACCGCCAGACTTCTTGCGCAGGAACGCGTCGCCGCCGATGTAGCCGACGGCCGTCTTCATCGGATCGGGCTGTCCCGCAGCGGGCTTGCCTGCGCCTCTGCGCCGGCCGCCACCCCCGCCACTGCCACCAGCACCAGCGCCAGCGCCAGCGCCAGCCCGGCCGCGGCCGCCACGCCCGCCACCGCCACCGCCAGCGAAGCGTTTGTCGTAGGTCTGCTGCAGCGGGTTCGGAATCGGGCCATCGTCGTCTGCTCCCAGGTCACGCCCCTGGTCGCGACCTTCCTTCAGCGCGCGCTTGTCGTAGGTCTGCTGCAAGGGGTTCGGGATCGGCGCATCGTCGCCCAGTTCGCGCCGGGCACTGCGGGCCTCCCGGATCGCGCGCTGGTCAAACGTCTGCTGCAGCGGATTGGGGATGTTCCTGACGTCGACCACGTCGAGGTGATCGTCCTCGTGAGACTCCTGGGCGTGCACTGCGGCGTCGCCAAACCCTGCCTGGTGGCGCGGCTTGCCGTGGACGCGATTGGCGTGGCTGACATGGTCCCCGCGCGGCCCGCGCTCGGCGGGCGGCTGGCGTTCGCGCCGCGGCTGCTCGTTGCGTGGTCCCTGCCGCGGTCCACCCTGGCGTGGCTCGGCTTGCGGGCGGGCCGTCGCGTCGTCGCGGCCGCCACGGCCGCCACGGCCGCGTTTGTTGTTGGCACGGCCGCTCGCATCGCCGTGCCCGCCCGGGACCGCCAGGCCAGTCAGGCGGCGCAACAGCTTGACATCATCGTCGGCCAGGTCGACCCACATGCCGCGCCGCAGCCCGCGCGGCAATACCACCGAGCCGTAGCGGATGCGGATCAAACGACTCACCGTCAGGCCCACGGCGTCGAAGAGGTTGCGCACCTCGCGGTTGCGCCCCTCGGTGATGACGACCCGGTACCAATGGTTTGCGCCCTCGCCGCCACCGTCTTCGATGCTCTTGAAGGCGGCCTGCTGGCCGTCGATCGCGACGCCCTCGAGCAGACGCGCGCGCGCATCGACTTCGAGCGTGCCGAGCACACGCACGGCGTACTCCCGCTCGACACCGAAACGCGGATGCATCAGCTGGTTGGCCATCTCGCCCGACGTCGTGAACAGCAGCAGACCTTCCGTGTTGATGTCCAGACGCCCGACCGATTGCCACTTGCCATGGGCCAGGCGGGGCAGGCGCCGGAACACAGTCGGACGCTGCTGCGGGTCGTCGTGGCTGACGACCTCACCCGCGGGCTTGTGATAGGCGATGACGCGCGCCGGCAGCGGCGCGATGCGCACGCGGACGGGCTTGCCATCGACGGCCACGCGGTCCCCCCATGAGACCCGCTGTCCGGTGTGCGCTGTCTCCTCGTTCACAGTGACGCGCTTGTCGATGATCATCTGCTCCAGGTCGCGGCGCGAGCCCACGCCCGCCTGCGCCAACACCTTCTGCAACTTGGGTGCCTCCGCATCCGGGGCCAGCACGCGCCGAGCCGGGTCCTGCGCCGCCACTGGGTCGGAGACTTCGCCGGCGTCGTCCTGCGCCGGGCCCGGGGCCGCGTCATCCGCCTGCTCACCGTCAGCGGCCATGTCGATTGGCACGTCGGCCAATGTCGCGTCCGCGGGCGACGCTTCGCTGTCAAAGCTGCCCGAGGTCACGCTGGCGAACAGATCGCCGGCGTCAGGCATTGCCACCAGGGCGTGGCGGTGCTGGTCCTGGGCAAGCGGCTCGCCTGGCAAGCCGCCGTCTTCTCGCGCCGTGCGTCCCTTGCGACCGCGCCGACGGTTCCGGCGCGATCGGCGCGACGGGCCCTCGCCAGCCGCCTGCGCGTGCGAACTGCCGTCTGTGGATCCCGATTCGGATTCAGGAGCCGCACCGGGCTCGCTGGACGGCCCCTGCAGCGTCGACGTCGGCGCCGCAGTGCCTGACGCCTCCTGTTCACGCGCTACGGACTCGCCGTCGCCGGTATGCTCGGCGGGCTTGCGTCGACTGCGCCGGCGCTTTGGTGCGGCGTCCGAGCCAGTCGACTCGAGCTGGGCGGCCGGCGCCAGGTCGCTGGGGATGTCGGGCGTGTCGGCGTCGTGCGATTGGCTCATGGTGCGGGGGCGAATTTCTCGCTGGAATCAGGGGGTTCGGCAGGGCTGCCGGCGTCTGTGAATGGGCTGCCATCGGCGTGCTCTGAGCCCGAGTCGGGATCGAGCGCCAACGAGGATTGGCCGTCGGCGTCAACGTCTGCCTGGATCAGATCAGGCTGGCGCAACAGCGACTGTTCGAATCGATCGTCGGCCTCGCTCTCGCCGTCGAGTGGCGGCAATTGGTCCAGGCTCGCAACACCCAGGTCGTCCAGGAACTGCCGGGTCGTGGCATACAGCGCCGGGCGTCCCGGGGCCTCGCGATGCCCGATGGCTTCAATCCAGCCCCGATCTTCGAGTTGCTTGACGATCGGGGTGCCGACGGCGACACCGCGGATGTCCTCGATGTCGCCGCGCGTGACCGGCTGCCGATAGGCCACGATGGCCAGCGTCTCCAGCACCGCGCGAGAGTACTTCGGTGGCTTCTCCGGGTTCAGGCGGTCCAGGTAGTCACGCATTTCGGGCCGACTCTGAAAGCGCCAGCCCGTCGCCAGGGGTACCAGTTCAACGCCGCGGCCCTCCCAATCACGGGCCAATGCCTCGAGCAGGGCCTTGATCGTGTCGTGGCCGACCTGGTCATCGAACAACGCGCGCAACGCAGCCAGCGGCAGCGGTTGCTGCGCGCAGATGAGCGCGGTTTCGAGGACGCGCTTTGCATCCTGTGTATTCATAGACTGTGATCGTTGGGCGCCGGTGTCTGCCGGCGGCGTTCGCATCAAACGGGTTCGGTGGTTCGTCCCGGGGCGCGGCGCACAAGTCGCGGCGCGGATCGATATTCACTGCGGGCGATCCGACCTGGGCGGCAATTGCCAGCACCAGGGGGTCGGCCCATTGTAGCGCCGGCTGAGGGCCACGCGGCGCAATCTCGGACCAGCTCAGCGGCAGCCGCTCAATCGCACACCCGGGCCCATGCGCTGGCCAGGTCAGCGGGCAGCGGCTCGTCGAATGCCATCGGCGTGTCCGCAATCGGGTGTTGCAGGCGCAGGCGCGCCGCATGAAGGGCCTGGCGCACCAGCCCGAGCGCCTCCTTGCCCCCGTACACCGCATCGGCCACCAGCGGATGCCCGCGTGAGGCGAGGTGCACACGTATCTGGTGTGTGCGCCCCGTGTGCAGCGTGCAACGCACCGCACTGAGGCCATCGCGCCAGGCCACACGCGCGACGTCGGTCTTTGCGGGTTTGCCGCTCGCCACGACCGCCATGCGCACCCGTGACACCGGATCCCGCCCGATCGGCGCCTCGATCGAAAGCGGCAAGGCACCGACATCGCCGTGGACGAGCGCAACGTATTCACGGTGCACCTCGCGCGCAGCGATGGCGCGCACCAGTGCGGTCATTGCCGGCAAGGACTTGGCCACCATCATCAGGCCCGAGGTGTTCTTGTCCAGACGGTGCACGATGCCCGCGCGCGGCAGGTGCATGGCGCCGCCGTGATGCGCCAACAAGCCATTGAGCAAGGTCCCCCGCCAGTTCCCCGGCGCCGGATGCACGACCAGGCCGGCGGGCTTGGCCAGCACCAGCAGGTGCTCGTCCTCGTGCCGGATCGCCAGCGTCATCGCCTCAGGGATGAAGGCGCGGCTCTCCTCGGTCGGCTGCAACTCGACGCTGACGGCCTGCCCCGCGCGCAGGCGCCGCGACGCGGTCGTCGAAACGACGCCATCGACGCACACGCAGCCGCGCTCGATCAGACCCTGCAAGTGGCTGCGCGAAAACTCGCCGGCATGCGCGACGAGCAGCTTGTCGAGTCGTTCGCCATGCCCGCTGACAGCGACCGCGAACTGGCGTGTATCGACGCCTGCATCGAGATCCTCGTCGATGGCGTCAACCCTATAATCGCCTTCGTTTTCTGCTCTCACGACTGGGGCCCGCGAAGGGCCGGTGCACACAATGATCCGTACTCTGGATGGACAGGCCAAGCTGCTGCGCGCAGTGGCGATCGTCGGCGCCGCGTTGGCGTTGGTTGCTTGCAGCTCGGCGCCCAAGGAAGATCCGAACTCGACTGCGGCCGTCGAGCGATTGTATGCAGACGCCAAGGACGACATGGCCAGCGGCAGCTACGACAAAGCCATCAAGACGCTCGAGCGCGTCGAGGGGCGCGCTGCGGGCACCTTGCTGGCACAGCAGGCCACGATCGACCTGGCCTACGCGCAATACCGCACCGCCGAACGGGCCTCGGCGCTGGCCACGCTGGATCGATTCATCCGTCTCAATCCGTCGAGCCCGGCGCTGGACTACGCGTTGTACCTGCGCGGCCTGGTCAACTTCAACGACAACCTGGGCATTCTGGGGGCGCTGGCGCGGCAGGATCTGTCCGAGCGCGACCAGCAGGCATCGCGTGATGCGTACCAGTCGTTTCGGCAACTCGTGACGCAGTTTCCGCAGTCGCGCTATGCCGAGGATGCGCGCCAACGCATGGACTACATCGTCAACGCGCTGGCCGCCTACGAGGTCCATGTCGCACGCTACTACTTCCGCCGCGGCGCATTCCTGGCCGCGGCCAATCGCGCACAGCAAACCGTGCTCGAGTACCCCCAGACTCCGGCCAACCGCGAAGCGTTGTTCATCATGATGTCAAGCTACGAACGCCTCGGCCTGGAACAACTGCGTGCCGACACGCAGCGCGTGCTGAATCAGAATTTCCCGGCCAACCAGCCAGGTTCCGGGGAACTGCGCGAGACCAAGCGAGCCTGGTGGCAGTTCTGGTAGGCCGGCGCGCGGCTCAGTGAGCCAGCGCCAGTTCCTTCAGCCACAACAGGGCGTCCGACTCCTCGGTCAGGGCCGTCATCGGCGGCAGTGCCGCTCGCAAGCGCCTGCCATACGGCATCCGCACCATGCGCGGATCGCACACCACGAGCAGACCACGGTCGGTCTCGCTGCGGATCAGCCGGCCGGCGCCCTGCTTCAATGACACCGCGGCGTCGGCAACGAAACACTCGTTGAACGGGCTGCGGCCCTGGCTCTCCAAGCGCTTGACGCGCGCCTCGATCAACGGGTCGTTCGGCGGCGGAAACGGCAGCTTGTCGATCAGCACGCATTGAAGCGCCTGGCCCGGCACGTCAATGCCTTCCCAGAATGTCTGCGAACCCACCAGCACGGACGCCGGTTGGGTCAGGAACTGCTGCAACAGTGCACGCTTGGGCTGCGTCCCCTGCACCAGCACCTCGACATGGCTGCAGGCCGCAGCGTCGAGCTCCCTGCGCAAGGTCTCCGCGACCAACGGCAGCGCCCGCAGCGTGGTCGTGAGCACAAAGGTGCGACCGCCGAGGGCCGCAGCGCAGCGCGCCGCCAGCGTCGCAACCGCGACCGCATGACCGGGCTCGTTGGGCTTGGGGAATCGCGTCGGCACGTACAGCCGCGCCAGGGCCGCGTAGTCGAAGGGGCTGCCCAGGCGCAGCTTGGTGGCGTCCTCGAGACCGGTCGTGGCCGTGAACCAGGTCAAGTCATCGTCGTCACCCAGCGTGGCCGAGGTGAATATCCAGGCCCTGCGCCCGCGCGATCGTTGCTCGGTGAGCATGTCGCGGATGTCCAGCGGCGACTCAACCAGGCGCGCCTGCTGCGGGCTGACATCGATCCATCGCACATGGCCCTGCGCCGCGTCGCAGCGGAAGGCGTCCGCCAGACCGGCCAGCGTCGACGCGCGTTCGTGCAGCTTGGCAAAGTCAGGGCCGAGTCCCGCCACGGCCTCGACGGCCGTCGCCACCGCCCCGCTGGCCTCGGCGAGGGCACTCAAGCCAGCGACAAAGTCAGCCTGCTCGCTGCGCTCGGCCCAGCGCAGCTTGACCATGCCGCGCAACTCGCCCAACGCGCCGGCGGCAGCCAGGCGCAAGTCACGCGCCGCGCGCTCGCAGGCACCAGCCAGTGCCTGCCAGTCTGCCAGCCCGCGTGCCTGCTGCAGGCCCAGCGCCAGCAGGTCGCGAGCGAAGTCGATCACCTGGGCCGTGCCCAGCGTCGTGCCGAGGAATTGCACGCCGGCCTCGACGAGCTGGTGCGCCTCGTCGAATACGACGGCGTCTACGCTGGGCAGCAACTCGGCCACGCCGGAGTCACGCAGCGCCATGTCGGCGAAGAAGAGATGGTGATTGACGACGACGATGTCAGCGGCCATCGCCTCGCGACGTGCCTTGACGACGTGGCAGGCACCGAATTTCGGGCATTCGCTGCCGAGGCAGTTCTCGCGCGTGGACGTGACCAGCGGGATCACCGGCGACCGATCGTTCAGGCCCTCGAGTTCGGCCAGGTCACCGGTGGCAGTGGCCTGCGCCCAGTCCTGCACCCGGGACAGCGCACGCACCGCGAAGCGGTCGGGCAGCAACACCGGTTGGCCGGGCCCGCCGCCTTGGCTCGCCTGCGCCAGCCGATGCAGGCACAGGTAGCTCGAGCGACCCTTGAGCAACGCCAGTTGCACCGGGACACCGAGCGAGCGCGTCAGCCGCGGCAAGTCGCGCAGGTAAAGCTGGTCTTGCAGGCTCTTGGTCGCCGTGCTCACCAGGGCGCGCCGGCCCGACAGCAGCAGCGGGACCAGGTAAGCGAATGTCTTGCCAACCCCGGTGCCGGCCTCGGCGACGAGTGCGCTGCGCGCCTCCACAGCCTGTGCAACCGCCTGCGCGAAGCGCTGCTGCACTTCGCGCTCGACATAGCCGGCGTCGGCGCGCGCCAGCGGGCCGCCCGCGGCAAACGCGCCCGTGACCGCGGCGGCAAGCGCGCCGTCGAGGATCGCGGCCTCGCTCACTGCGCGACGGTCCCAGCGAACGCCGTGGATCCGGCTTCGCCGGTCCACTGGAGTTGCCCCGTCGAGGGGGAGCGGCGCAGCCGCTTCGGGGGTGGTCCCATCACGCCGGTTCGGGCGGATCGACCCGCGCAGCCAGGTGCGCAATCTGGTCGCGCAACAGCAGCCGGCGCTTTTTCAACCGGCGCAACGCCAGGTCATCGAGCGGCGCGCCCTCGGCGAGCCGGTCAATCAGGCTGTTCAGGTCGGCATGTTCGATGTTGAGTTCGATCAGGCGACGTTGGGGCGAATGCAGGTTCTCGATCATCGTGACGCTGCCAGTGTAGGCGAGCGGCAGAACTTCACACCCGGCGCCGGAGCATCCAGCCTGTGCATCCCGTACAGTGCGGACATGCCTGCCTCCACGCTCGCCTACCGTCTCAATGCGGCCACCGGCATGCACCGCGGTGACCGTGCCTATCAGCAGGACCAGGTCGAGGTCATCGCCCATCCGCGCCAGCCGGGATGCGCAATGGCCGTGCTTGCCGATGGCATGGGCGGCAAGAGTGGTGGACGCAAGGCGGCAGACCAAGTCGTGATGGTCGCCCACCAGATCTATGAGCGCCATACGCCGACTCGTGACGATCCCAGCGACCTGCTGCGCCAATTGGTGCAGGAGTCGCACTTGATGATCAAGCTGACGGCGGTTGCGGCTGAAGAGGAGCCGCACAGCACGCTGGCGGCCATCCTGGTCGGGCCGGACCGCCGTTGCGACATCGTGCATGCCGGCGACTCACGCATCTACCATTTCCGGGGCCCGGACATGGTCAGCCGCACCATCGACCACTCCTTCGTGCAGCGCCTGATCGATGAAGGCAAGATCACCGAGGAAGAGGCCAACACGCATCCCCAGTCCAACCTGCTCACGGGCTGCCTGGGCACGCACCAGGATCCGCCGATGACGCAGAGCCAGCTCGGCCAGCTCGAAGTCGGCGACAGCGTGCTGGCGTGCAGCGACGGACTCTGGCACTACTTCACGCCCAAGGAGATGGGCGCGATCGTGCATACGCTGAGCCCGCGCGACGCCAGCGAGATGCTCGTGTCCAAGGCTCGCCAGCGCGCTCGCGGCGGTGGCGACAACATCTCGTTGGCCCTGATGCGCATCGATCCGCTGGGGCGCTGATCGCGCTTGGAGCGGCTGCACGGCCGCCGTGCCGATTCCCGGCACCTGACTGCGAATCTGCCGTCCCGCCAGAGGCTACCGATTGGCAGACGCTGCGTTCGGCACTGGCAGCGGCTTGCCGGGCGCCTTTGACGCCGCCTTGTGCTGATTGCGCCTCTCAACCTGCTCACGATGTGCCTGGGCCTGTGACGTGCGCCGCAAAGAGGCCTCGGCACGCCGCGCTGCAGCGGCTTGGGCCTGTGACGCGGCAAGCTCACGGTCGGCTGCGGCCGCAGCCCGCCGCGGCGCAAGGTTTGTTGTCGGCGCGCTGGCCGTGGGCTTGGGCGCCCGCGCCGTGCTGCCGGGACCTGACGCGGCGCGCTGTGCCGCCCCCGGCAACGGGTCCGCAGTCCGCTGCGCGGCGCGTTGCTTGCGTCTCTCGTCGTCAATGGCGGCGCGCTCCCGGTTCAGCCGCAGGAGGCGCTCCCGTCGCTCGGCCTTGACGCGCTCGATGCACGCAGTCACGGCAAATTGCTGAGCACAAGCCGCCTGCTCAACGTGTGCCTTGTGCTCGACCACCGCGCGCTCGCGCGCGATGCGCTCGATCTCGGCCGTGGCAGCGCCCTCGGCCGCACTCGCCAGCCCGCAGGACATGGCCAGCCACAGCGCGACGCGCCACTGTCGACCATGCGGCGACGTCAGAAACGTGGGCTGCCGGTCAGGTGAGCGAGGTGTCGACATCGCGACGCTCCAGTGCGAGGAACTCGGTCGTCTGCATTTCATTCAGTCGAGACACGGTTCGCGCAAACTCGTGCACCAGAGACCCTTCCAGGTACAGATCCTCGGCGGGCACCTCAGCCGACATGATCAGCTTGACGCGGCGATCGTAGAGGACATCGATCAGCCAGGTGAACCGTCGCGCCTCGCTGGCCATGCGCGGCTGCATCTGCGGCACCCCGGCCAGGATCACGGTGTGGAATCGGCTGGCGATCTCGAGGTAGTCGTTCTGCGAGCGAGGCCCGCCACACAAGGTCTTGAAGTCGAACCAGACCACACCGCCTGCCTTGCGCCGGGCCGTGATCTCGCGCTGCTCGATGTGCAATGAAGGTTCCTCGTCACGGGCTTCGGCGATGGCCTCGAAAGCCTGCTTCAGCGCGGTCTCGGCCAGCGGCCCGAGCGGGAAGTGATAACACTGGACGCGGTCCATGGTGCGCCGCCGGTAGTCGGTGCCGTTGTCGACGTTGATCACCTCGAGCCTGTCCTTCAGCATCGCGATCGCCGGCAGGATACGGTCGCGATGCAGGCCGTTCGGGTACAGCCCCTCAGGATGGAAGTTCGAGGTCGTGACGATACTCACCCGATTGGAGAACAACGCATCGAGCAGGCGGTGCAGGATCAGCGCGTCAGTGACGTCTGCAACGTGAAACTCGTCGAAGCAGATCAGGCGAAAGCGCCGGGCGATACGCTTTCCCAGCTCGTCCAACGGGTTGGCAGTGCCCTTGAGATCCTGCAGTTCGCGGTGCACCTCGCGCATGAACTCGTGGAAGTGCAGGCGCGTCTTGCGGCTGAGTGGCACCGATTGAAAAAAACAGTCCATCAGGAAGCTTTTTCCCCGCCCGACCCCGCCGTGCATGTACACGCCACGCGGAATCGGCGGATGCCGAATCAGCTGTGTCAGCGCATTGGAGCGTCGGGCCTTGTAGTCGGCCCACTCGTTTTCGCAGCGCTCCAGCGCATCGATCGCGCGCGACTGCGCCGGGTCGCTGGCATAGCCGCGTTCAACCAGTGTCTGCTCGTAGTGCGCGCGGACTCCCACGGCCTCAGGCCCAGCGCGGGGCCGCCCCTAGGCGGGCCGGCTCCATCTTGGTGAGTTGCGCCGCGGCGCAGCCGCAAGCTTGGGGGCGGCCTTGCATCCCTCAGAAGTTGAGTGTGCGCTTGTCGACGGCCAACGCGGCCTCCTTGGTCGACTCGGCCAGCGAAGGGTGGGCGTGGCAGATGCGCGCAATGTCTTCGCTGCTGGCACGGAAGGCCATGGCCACGCAGGCCTCGGCGATGAGTTCGCTGGCCAGGGGCCCGACGATGTGCACGCCCAGGATTTCATCTGTGGCCGCGTCGGCGAGCATCTTCACCATCCCGGTGGTGTCGCCCAGCGCGCGGGCGCGGCCGTTGGCCATGAACGGAAAGCTGCCGGCCTTGTACGCGCGGCCTGCAGCCTTCAATTGCTGCTCAGTCTGGCCGACCCAGGCAATCTCGGGGCTGGTGTAGATGACCCAGGGCACGAGATTGAAATCGACATGGCCATGCTGGCCTGCAATGCGCTCGGCCACCGCCACGCCCTCTTCCTCGGCCTTGTGCGCCAGCATCGGGCCGCGCACCACGTCGCCCACCGCCCACACATTGGGCAGGTTGGTGCGGCAATCGTCGTCGACGACGATCGCGCCGCGCTCGTCAAGCTTCAGGCCGACCGCATCGTGGTTCAGGCCCGCGGTGTGGGCTACGCGGCCGATCGAGACGATCAGGCGCTCGACCGCCAGCGTCTGCGCCGTCCCCTTGGCGTCGGTGTACGCCACGCTGACACCCTTCTTGCTCGCCTTGACCTCGCCGACCTTGACGCCCAGTTCGATCTTCAGGCCCTGCTTGGTGAAGGCCTTGTGGGCTTCCCTGGCAATCTGATCGTCGACTGCGCCCAGAAAGGTCGGCAGCGCCTCTAGAACCGTGACTTCGGCGCCCAACCGTCGCCAGACCGAACCCATTTCCAGACCGATCACGCCCGAGCCGATCAGGCCGAGCGACTTCGGCACCGACGGCACGCACAGCGCGCCGTCGTTGGAGAGGATCCGCTCTTCA
>JANOPR010000347.1:0-9619 GCA_031421955.1 Burkholderiales bacterium | reverse complement strand
GCTCTGCTCTGAGGGCAATTGCCACACCGCCAAGCGTTCGGTGCGGGTGAGCTTGTTCTTCACGCCGGCCCACCAGATCGGCGTGCTGGCGCTGTAGGAGATGAAAGTCGCCAGGTCAGCCCGCGCTGCCGCGCGCAGCATGCGGCGTTCGTCGGGCTGGCCGACTTCGATCCAGTGCACCAGTTGGCCGGTCAGGTCGAGTTGCCAGAGGTCGGGTTCGTCGGTGTCCGCGAGGCCGCGGGCGAACACCAGGTCGCCACGGTGGTTGTCGGCCGGCACGTTGAGCGCGAAGGCCAGCAGCCGCACCATCATCCGCTCCTCGGTCTCCGAAGGGTGCTGTGCCAGCGTGAGGACATGGTCGCCGTAGATGCCGCGGTCCATGTCGGCAATCTGCAGTTGTGCTTTGTAGATTGTTGCCTTGAGTGCCATCGTCGGTGATTCAGGGTGGTGCCGGGGGGACACGTAGGGTGCCGGGCACCGGGGCGCCGACTGTGCCACAAGCGGCGCTGTCGGCCGCTGGCCCTATGCAACGGGCGGCATATCGCCAGCCGGCGCGCGCATGCCAACAATGCCGCCTGACTGACGAAGGGACGGCATGGGTGGCGGATTGGCGGACAGCCTGCAAGCGGCATGGTCCTTGGTTGCGGGCTTTGACGCGCGGCTGGCCGAGGTGGTCTGGCTGTCGCTCACGGTCAGCGCCAGCGCCTGTGCGATCGCGGCAGCCTTCGGCATGGCCGCAGGGGCCTGGCTTGCGGTGACGCGATTCCGCGGTCACGGCGCGCTGGTGGCTGCATTGAACACGCTGCTGGCACTGCCCTCCGTGGTGGTCGGGCTGGTGGTCTACCTGATGCTGTCGCGCTCGGGGCCGCTGGGCTCGCTGGGGATCCTGTTCACGCCGCAGGCGATGGTGGTGGCGCAGACGATCCTGGTGCTGCCGGTGGTGGCGGCACTGACCCGGCAACTGATCGCCGACGCCTGGCGCGGCAATGGCGAGCAACTGCGCTCGATGGGCGCCACCGGGTGGGTCAGCGCAGCGCTGCTGTTGCTGCACGAGCGCCTGGCCCTCGTGACGGTGATACTGACCGCCTTCGGCCGCGCGATCAGCGAGGTCGGCGCGGTCATGATCGTCGGCGGCAACATCGACGGCGTGACCCGCGTCATGACCACCGCGATCGCGCTCGAGACCAGCAAGGGCGATCTGCCGCTGGCGCTGGGCCTGGGGCTGGTGTTGCTGGGCGTGGTCGGTGCGATCAATGCGGGCATCGCGCTGGTGCAGCGTCGGCAGGGCGGGCTGGCGGGGCCCGGCGAGGCGGTGCGGCGATGAGCGCGGCCCTGATCGGGTTGCGCGCGGCAGGGGTGCGCTTCGGTGCGGTATCGGCCCTGAGCGGCGTCGACTTCGATTTGCGCGCGGGCGAGCGCGTGGCGCTGGTCGGCGCCAACGGGTCGGGCAAGACCACCTTGCTGCGTCTGTTGCATGGCCAGTTGGCGCACAGCGGGCAGCGCCAGGTCGCGCTGGACTCGGCCGGCCATGAGCCGGCGCAGGCGATGGTCTTCCAGCGTCCGTTCCTGATGCGCCTGTCGGTGTGGAGCAACCTGAAGGTGGCGCTGTGGCTGGCGGGTGTGCCGCGGGACGAGCGCGACGCGCGCGCACGCCAGGCACTCGAGCGCGTGGGCCTGGCCGACCAACGTGAGCGCCCGGCGCGCGTGCTCTCGGGGGGCCAGCAACAACGCCTGGCGCTGGCGCGCGCGTGGGCTGTGCGGCCGCGGGTGCTGTTCCTTGACGAGCCGACGGCCAGCCTGGACCCCGGCGCCAAGCGCGAGGTCGAGCAGCTGATTGCCGGCTTTGCCCAGGAAGGCATGGCCCTGGTGATGAGCACGCACAACCTGGGTCAGGCCAAGCGCCTGGCCACGCGAGTGGTCTATCTGGAAGGCGGGCGCCTGATCGTGGACCTGCCGACCGCGGACTTCTTCAACCAACCGCTGCCCGACGCCGCGGCCGCCTTCGTCAGGGGGGAACTGGTATGGCCGACTTGAGGCGCCGATCCTGGATGGCCGGGCTGCTGCTCGGGTGCAGCGCTGCGGCGCTTGCGCAGGAGCGCTTCATCGTCATGGCCTCGACCACCAGCACCGAGCAGTCGGGCCTGTTCGCGCACCTGCTGCCGGCCTTCAAGGCGGCCACTGGCATCGAGGTGCGCGTCGTCGCGCAGGGCACCGGCCAGGCCCTGGACACGGCGCGCCGCGGCGACGCCGACCTGGTCTTCGTGCACGACACGCTGGCCGAGGAAAAGTTCGTTGCCCAGGGCTTTGCGACCCGGCGTCTGCCGGTGATGTACAACGACTTCATGATCGTGGGTCCGCGCTCGGACCCGGCCGGCGCCAAGGGCCGCGACATCGCTGCCGCCCTGGCCCGGGTGGCCGCACATGGCGCGCCGTTCATCTCGCGCGGCGACAAGAGCGGCACCCACGCCGCCGAGTTGCGCTTCTGGAAACTGGCGGGCATCGATGTCAGCACGGGTGCACCGGCAGCGACGCCGGGCTACCGGGCCTGCGGTTGCGGCATGGGCCCGGCCTTGAACATCGCGGCCTCGACCGGGGCCTACGTGCTTGCCGACCGCGGCACCTGGCTCAACTTCAAGAACCGCGCCGACCTTGCCGTCCTGGTCGAAGGCGACTCGCGCCTGTTCAACCCCTACGGCGTGATGGTGGTCAACCCCGCCCGCCATCTGCATGTCAAGGTTGCGTTGGCGCAGGCCTTCGTCGACTGGGTGACTTCGCCGGCGGGGCAGTCCGTGATCGCCAGCTACAGGATCGGCGGCGAGCCCTTGTTTTTCCCGAATTCAAAGTAGCGACAATGGGGCCTGACCCATGGAGCGCAGTGCATGACCGTGACCAAGGCCTTTGCCTCCCAAGCCGATCTCGAACCCAAGCAGGTCAGCTTCACCAAGCTGTCGGCCAACGCCTACGCCTACACCGCTGAGGGTGACCCCAACACCGGCGTGATCATTGGCGACGATGCGGTGATGGTCATCGACACCCAGGCCACGCCCGTGATGGCGCAAGACGTGATGCGGCGCATCCGCGAAGTCACCGACAAGCCCATCAAGTACGTCGTGCTGAGCCACTACCACGCCGTGCGCGTGCTGGGCGCCACGGGCTATGCGCCCGAGCAGATCATCGCCAGCCGCGACACCTATGACCTGATCGTGGAACGCGGCGAGCAGGACAAGGCCAGCGAAATCGGGCGCTTTCCGCGCCTCTTTCAGTCTGTGGAGTCGGTGCCGCCGGGCATGACCTGGCCCACCATCACCTTCACTGGCCGCATGTCGATCTGGCTCGGCCAGCTCGAGGTCCAGTTGATCCAGCTCGGCCGTGGCCACACCAAGGGCGACACCGTGGCCTGGCTGCCCGAGCAGAAGATCCTGTTCAGCGGCGACCTGGTCGAGTCGGGCGCCACGCCCTATGCCGGCGATGCCTACTTCAGCGACTGGCCGCAGACGCTGGACCGCATCGCGGCGCTCGAGCCACGCGCGCTGGTGCCTGGCCGCGGCGCTGCACTGACCACGCCCGATCAGGTCGCCGCCGGGCTGGCCGGCACGCGCGCCTTCATCAGCGATCTGTATGCCAGCGTGAGTGCCGGCGTGCAGGAGCGCAAGAACTTGAACGCCGTCTACAAGGACACCCTGGCCAGGCTGCGGCCGAAGTATGGCCATTGGGTCATCTTCGACCATTGCATGCCGTTTGACGTGACGCGCGCCTTTGACGAAGCGACCCAGCACCCGGACCCTCGCATCTGGACCGCAGAGCGCGACATCGAGATGTGGCAGGCCCTGGAAGGATAGAAGGAGAGACCGACATGCCGTTGTTGCAACGCATCCACCACGTGGCCTACCGCTGCCGCGACGCCAAGGAAACTGTCGAGTGGTACCGCAAGCACCTGCAGATGGACTTCGTGCTGGCGATTGCCGAAGACCAGGTGCCCTCCACCGGCGCGCCCGACCCCTACATGCATGTCTTTCTCGACGCGGGGCAGGGCAACGTGCTGGCCTTCTTCGAGCTGCCCAACGCGCCGGCGATGGGTCGCGATACCCACACGCCCGACTGGGTCCAGCACATCGCCTTCAAGGTCGACAGCCTGGCCACGCTCGAAGCGACCCGCCAGCGACTCCAGGCGGCGGGCATTGCGGTGGTGGGTCCGACGGAGCACACCATCTTCAAGTCAATCTACTTCTTCGATCCCAGCGGTCACCGGCTCGAACTCGCGGTCGATACCGCGACGCCCGACATGAATGCCCGCCTGGACAAGGTGAAGTGGGAAATGCTCGAGGAATGGTCTCGTACCAAGCGTGCGCCAAAGCATGCGGCCTGGATGCACGAGAAGTGACGCCCACCCCCGAAGCGGCTGCGCCGCTCCCCCTCAAGGGGGCACCGCTGGCGGGCCGGCAAAGCCGGATCCGCGGCGGTTGCTTGGATTGCTTTGTTCTTGCGTAGGCGGCAGTGCTCACTACCTATACCTGGCCGCGCTACGAATGCCGCCGCGCGGCTGAACTCGGCAGCGACACGCCGCGCCGCGTGCCGTTGGTCGTCGTCGGCGCCGGTCCGGTGGGGCTCAGTGCAGCCATTGACGCCGCCGTGCGCGGCCTGCCGGTGATCCTGCTCGACGAAGACAACACCGTCTCCGTCGGTTCGCGCGGCGTCTGCTACGCCAAGCGCACGCTGGAAATCTTCGACCGCCTGGGCCTGGGCGAGCGCGTGGTCGAGCGTGGCGTGACCTGGAACGTCGGTCGCACCTTCCATCGCGACCGCGAAGTGTTCAGCTTTGATTTGCTGCCCGAGGCCGGCCATCAGCGTCCGGGGATGGTCAACCTGCAGCAGTACCACCTCGAGCAATTCCTGGTCGAGCGCGCGCAGGCCCTGCCGGCAATCGACCTTCGTTGGCAGCATAAGCTGGTGTCCATCAACCCGGACGACGACGGCGTGCGGCTCGAAGTCGACACCGCCGACGGCCGGTATGCCCTGCAAGCTGACTGGCTGATCGCCGCCGACGGCAGCAGGAGTGGCGTCCGCGGCCAACTTGGGCTCGACGTCGAGGGCAAGGTCTTCGAGGATCGCTTCCTGATCGCCGACGTGGTGCTTGACGCCGAGCCGTTCGCACAGGAACACGCCGAGCGCCGTTTCTGGTTCGACCCGCCGTTCCACGCTGGCGAGAGCGCGCTGATGCACCGCCAGCCTGACAGGGTCTGGCGCATCGATTTCCAGCTCGGTTGGGACGCCGACCCCGAACGCGAGAAGGATCCCGAGCGCGTGCGTTCGCGCGTGCGCGCCGCGCTCGACCAGCAGGGTCTGGCGCGGGTTGGTTTCGAACTCGAGTGGGTCAGTGTCTACACCTTCCAATGCCGGCGCATGGCCCGATTCCGGCACGGTCGCGTGCTGTTTGTCGGTGACAGCGCGCATCAGGTCTCGCCCTTTGGCGCACGCGGCGCCAACTCGGGCGTGCAGGACAGCGACAACCTGCTGTGGAAGTTGAAGCTCGTGATCGACGGCCTGGCGCCCGCGGCCTTGCTCGACAGCTTTGACACGGAGCGCCGAGCCGCGGCCGACGAGAACCTGCTCAACTCGACGCGCTCGACCGACTTCATGACACCCAAGACCCATGCGGCGAGGTTGTTGCGCGATGCCGTGCTGTCGCTGGCAACCCATGTGCCTGCGGCGCGTGCCCTGGTCAACAGCGGCCGGCTGTCGGTGGCCACGCAGCTGCTGGATTCGCCGTTGAACACGCCGGACACGGACGCGTTCGAAGGCTGGATGCGCCCCGGTGCACCGCTCGACGACGCGCCAGTGCGTGCGCCCGACGGCCGCGACGGCTGGTTGCTGGCGCATGTGGGCCAGGGTTTCGTGCTGCTGCATTTCGGCCTGCCCGGCGCACTCGAACGCGCGGCCATCGATGCGCTGGCGCGCGAGCCGCTCGCCGTGCGCCCGTTGCTCGTCCTGTCTGTCGGTGTTGACCCGCCGCACGACGCGAACTCCGTGACCGACAGCGAGGGCCTGGCGGCCCGCCGTTGCGACGCCCGCGCCGGCACCACCTACCTGATTCGCCCCGACCAGCATGTGGTTGCGCGCTGGCGGCGCTTCGACGGCCAGGCCGTTCGTGGCGCGCTGGCACGCGCGACGCAGTCGCCGCCGGGCCGCCCCAAGGCGACGACGCCCCCTTGGGGGGCCGGCGCCGAAGGCGTCTCGGGGGCAAACACGGAGCCTTCATGACCCGACTGATCACGAAGCCGAACTTCGCCGCGCCGGGGCAGCATTCGCGCCAGACCTATGCCCCGGGCGACGCGTTCTACGACGCGTTGATTCACGCCCATGAGGGTCTGAGTGATGCGCAGAGCGAGCAGCTCAATGCCCGCCTCGTGCTGCTGCTGGCCAACCATGTCGGTGACCTCGATGTGCTGCGCGAGGCGCTGGCCCTGGCGCGCAAGGATGTTGCCGGGGCCAGCGCAACAACGACTTGAGCGCCTTGTCCCCGAGCGCGAGGTGACGCTCAGTTCGGCGCCAGATCCGCAATGATCTGCAGTGCGATCTGCTGGCTGGCGCTGCGCAGGCTGGTCTGAGCGAAGTCACTTTGCTCGTCGAGCCACACCGCCAGGCTGGTGCTCGGCCCCACATGCTCATAGGCCTTTTGGGTCGGTGCTGCGTCGGCGCGTGCCCCTGCGGGTCGCACGCTGACCCGTACCTGCATCACAAGGCCGACACGCTGCTCGCGTGTGGACGTCAGGAACAGGTTCTGCAACTCGACGTTGATGGCGGTGCTCGGCGGTTCCGCCGACAGCGTCCAGTGCTTGCGTGCGCGGTCGCTCAGGTTGTTGCGCAACTCCTCCAGCGGGTCGTGAGTCTGCTGCAATTGCGTCAAGCGCTCGTGCAGCCGAGTTGCAGTTTCCTGCGGCAGGCTGGTGGCCAGCCCGACTGCGCCTCCCGCAATCACGCCAACGCCCGACACCATCAAGGCGCCCAGTGGGGCACAGAGCAGGAACAGCGGACCGCAACTCAAGCCCCAGAGCGCACCGGCCACGGCGCCTGCGCCGGCGCCGGTGCTCACGCTTTCGCCCACCGTCGTGTCCCGGACCGCCGCATGGGTATCGGTTGGCGCGCTTGTCACGACCGTCAACGAGATCGGCGCGCCGCCTCGGATTGGCGGCAACTGCGGCCTGGACGCGCAGCCCGCGAGCAGGCTCAGGCTGAGCGCCAGCGCCATCGACCGTGCTTTCATGAGTGCTCCTCCTGGCAACGCGATTGCCTGCAGGATTGTGTGACGGCGGCCTGCAGGCCGCAAACGACCTTGCGATGCAGTCTTGCACGGCAGTGCAGCGCTGGCTAGGCTAGCGCGACTCTCCAGTGGAACGATCGATGGCCGTCTGCAAATCCAGTTTCCCCCGGCGCCGCGTCTTGATCGGTGCCGCGGCCTGCGTGGCGCCGCTGATTTGCCTGCCGGAAGCCCGCGCCGCAAAGGGCGCGGCGCGCACGATCGAGGCCGATCGCCGCTGGGTCGAGGCGGCGGCTGGCATGAAGCGCCTGGCCGAATCCTGGGGCGACCAGCCCTATGGTGCGGTGCTGGTGCTGGACGGACGGGTCGTCGGCGACGGCCCCAGCCGCGTGGTCCAGCGCGGCGACGCGAATGCGCATGCCGAGAGAGAAGCCATCCGCGATGCGCAGCGCCGGCTCGGCCGCTTGAAGTTGCCCGGCAGCGTGCTGTACTCGACCTCGCATCCCTGTCGCCTGTGCGAGGCGGCCGCGGCAGCCGCACAGGTTTCACGCATGGTCTACGGCGAGGCGCTGACAGACGCCGGGCCGCCGCGGCCGTAGCCCGCGCCGGGCTGCCCGAAGCGGCTGCCGCCCGCTGCGAGGTGTCGACGCCGCAGTCCCTGCGCGAGCGTCGGCGCAGCCGCGCCTGATCAGTAGCTGCCCGGCAAGAGGATCCGGCGGTCCACATGGGTGAGCCGGGTGTGGCCGCAAAAGGCCATCGTCACGTCGAGCTCCTTGTGGATCACTTCCAGCGCCTTGGTCACGCCGTCCTGCCCCATCGCGCCCAGGCCATAGGCGTACGCACGGCCGATCATGGTGCCGCGGGCGCCCAGGGCCCAGGCCTTGAGCACGTCCTGACCACTGCGGATGCCGCCATCCATCCAGACTTCGATGCGCGAACCGACGGCATCGACGATCGCCGGCAGTGCAGCGATCGAACTCGGCGCGCCGTCGAGTTGGCGCCCGCCATGGTTGCTGACGACCAGCGCATCGGCGCCGCTGTCGGCGGCCAGGCGCGCGTCCTCGACGTCCATGATGCCCTTGAGGATGAACTTGCCGCCCCAGCGCTTCTTGATCCACTCGACGTCGCCCCAGTTGAGCTGGGGGTCGAACTGCTCGCGCGTCCAGGCGCCGAGCGAGGACATGTCGCTGACTCCCTTGGCGTGGCCGACCAGGTTGCGGAAGGTGTGGCGCCGCGTGCCCGCCATGCCCAGGCACCAGCGCGGCTTGGTCAGCAGGTTGATGAGGTTGGCCAGCGTGGGCTTGGGCGGCGCGGTCAGGCCGTTCTTCAAGTCCTTGTGGCGCTGGCCGATGACCTGCAGGTCCAGCGTCAGCACCAGGGCCGAGCAACCGGCGGCCTTGGCGCGGTCCATCAAGCGCTCCATGAACTCCCGGTCACGCATCCAGTAAAGCTGGAACCAGAAGGGCGCCGTGGTGTGTTCGCGCACGTCTTCGATCGAGCAGATGCTCATGGTCGACAACGTGAACGGCACGCCGAATTTCTCGGCTGCCTTGGCGGCGAGGATCTCGCCGTCGGCATGCTGCATGCCCGTGAGGCCGACCGGGGCCAGCGCCACCGGCATGGTCACGGGGGTGCCGGCCATCGTGGTCGCGGTGCTGCGGTTGGCCATGTCGACCGCCACCCGCTGGCGCAGCAGGATCTTGGCGAAGTCGCTCTGGTTGGCGCGGTAGGTGCCTTCGGTCCAGGAGCCCGAGTCGGCATAGTCGTAGAACATCCGTGGCACGCGCTTCTTGGCGAGCGCGCGCAGGTCTTCGATGCAGGTGATGACGGGCATGGGCGGGATTCTCCTCCGCCTCGATCGTAGCCGCGAGGCCGGCCGCGCAGGCCTGCGCTCGCCCGCGCCGGGGCGCCCGATGCGAGCGACGCCCCTGTGGGAGGCCGACGCCGCAGGCGGCTTGCGGCGAGATGTACGCCTGGGCGAGCAGCGCCGCGGCCGTGAAGGCGCTGGCGCCCACGACCAGCAGCCAGTTCGGCACGCGGCCTTGCGGCGCGGGCGAAACGCGTTGGCGTTGGCGTTCTTTATCGATCATGGGGCCGCGAGTGTCACCGACCGGCGCGGCCAAGGCAAGCCATGCGCACCCCCAACAGGCGCAATCGACGTGAAAAGTCGACGCGTTTCAGGCACAGGCCGGCGGCATGGCGGATGGTTTGGGCTTCGGCCGTCGACTCGGCCAGCGCGCGCAGGTCTTCGATGCAGGTGATGACGGGCATGGTTAGCCCCTGCGCGCGTGCAGCGCGCGGCAGAGCAGGGGCCACAAGCGGGTCTGCATGCCCATGCCACGGCAGGCGCGGTGAAATCGATGG
>JANOPR010000346.1:0-1668 GCA_031421955.1 Burkholderiales bacterium | reverse complement strand
CCGCGCGCCACGTCGACCAGGCAACGCGCCAGCTCCTGCGCTTGCGCCAGCGCGGGGGTGAAGGCGCCGCTGCCGAGCTTGACGTCGAGCACCAGGGCCTGCAGCCCGGCGGCGAGCTTCTTGCTCAGGATGCTGGCGGTGATCAGCGGCACGCTCTCGACCGTGGCCGTGACATCGCGGATCGCGTACAGCCGCCGGTCGGCCGGCGCCAGCTCGGCCGAAGCGCCGACGATGGCGCAGCCGGCCTCGCGCAGCGTGGCCAGCAAGGTGGCGCGGTCGGGGTCGGTGCGGTAGCCGCTCAAGGCCTCGAGCTTGTCGAGCGTGCCGCCGGTGTGGCCCAGGCCGCGGCCGCTGATCATCGGCACCACGCCGCCGCAGGCGGCGACGATCGGCGCCAGCATCAGGCTGAGCTTGTCGCCGACGCCGCCGGTGGAGTGTTTGTCGAGCAGCGGGCCGTTCAGGCCGGCGTCGTCCCAGCTGAGCACCCGGCCCGAGTTCGTCATGGCTGCGGTCAGGGCCACCGTTTCTTGCGTGTCCATGCCGCGCAGCAGGATCGCCATCGCCAGCGCCGCGGCCTGGCTGTCGGCCCAGGCGCCGCTGACCAGGCCGTCGACGAAGGCGCCGATCTGCGCGTCGTCGAGCGTGCCGCCGTCGCGTTTGCTGCGGATGATCTCGGTGGCTTGCATCGCTTCAGGTGCGCGACTGGGCGGCCGCGTTCAATCCATCACCACCTTGGCGCGGGTTTCGGGGTCGGTCTGCACATCGCTGACCAGGCCGTTGCTGCCGAAGTGCACCTCGAATGGCGAAAACGACCACAGCCAGTACTTCCACATCGGCGCGTCCAGGCGTAGCGGCTGTCGGCGCTGTGATTCATGACGCAACCTCCGCGCTGCGCTCTGCGGTGTATGAGCCTTTCGGGCGGCCGGGCAGGCTCATCAGGCAACCTCCGTGCTTCGCACTGCGGTATTCGCCTTGAGAACGGTTCGGCGGCTCATCAGGCAACCTCCCTGTATTGGAGAGGCATCGAGCCACCACGATGCAGGGTTGTCCACGGGGCTTGGTTGTGGACAACGCGCTGGCCATTCATCAGGCCACGAAGCGTGTTGTCCACAACTGCGAAGCACCCGGTGGGCAACCCGTGTTCAGCACGCTCAGCGCGAGTTGTTGCGGCATTGACGCCGCCCAGGAGAACGACTGAAGGTATGAACCGACTTCCGTGCCCCCGTGGTGACTGCCCGGTGCGCTTGCCTCTCGAAGGCCCGCATGAGACCCGCAGCCCACGGGGTGCCGGAAGGCCACGACGGGCCACAGGATGTAGCGCCAGGCAAGCCAAGCTGGAGCGCCAATTGATGAGCTTCCCGCCGCGCCTTCCGACACGCGCAGTCATACCGCAACTTCGAGGAGTTTGTCCATGAGTACCGATGCTTCCAGCAGCGTGTTTGCCGGCCTGGACTGGGCCGTGCATACCCACGCGGTGTGCGTCATCGACGCCTCGGGCGCGGTGCGTGATCGCTTCGAGATCGCCCATGATCGCGACGGCTTGGCCGAGCTGATGCGCCGCCTGGCGCGCTTCGGCGCGAGCGTGCGCATCGCCATCGAGCGGCCCTCGGGCCTGATCGTCGATGCGCTGGTCGAGGCCGGCCACCAGGTCTTCCCGATCCACCCCAA
>JANOPR010000345.1:0-3770 GCA_031421955.1 Burkholderiales bacterium | reverse complement strand
CGGTGGCGGCGATTGCCGACACGCTGACCGTGCAAGGCAGTGGCCGCGGCGGCAAGGCCAGGCAGGAAGACCTGCGCGGCGACAAACTGGCCGCGCATGAGGGCAAGCGCGCGCGCAAGGGGCGCAAGGTCGAGGGGTTGGTTCGGGCGCTGCGCTTGGTGGCGGTGTTCGGATGAGCACGACGGTACCGGGCCCCGACGGCAAGCCGCGATGCCGCTGGTGCGCCGCTGCGCCGGAGTTCTTCGCCTATCACGACACCGAGTGGGGCTTTCCGGTCGACGACGATCGTCGGCTGTTCGAGAAGCTCTGTCTGGAGGGCTTCCAGTCCGGTCTGAGCTGGCGCACGATCCTGGCCAAGCGGGAAAATTTCAGAGCGGCCTTTCACCGTTTCGACGTCGACCGCATGGCGTGCTACACCGGGCGCGACGTTGACCGGCTTCTCGGGGACGCAGGCATCGTTCGTCATCGCGGAAAGATCGAGGCGGTCATCCATAACGCCAGGCAGGCTCAGGAGTTGATCAAGCGCGAGGGCTCGCTGGCGGCGTACTTCTGGCGCTTCGAACCTGCGGCGGACGAACTTGGCCCACCGCAGACGGCATCGACGTCGGTGCAATCGATCGCCTTGTCGAAGGACCTCAAGAAGCGGGGCTGGAAGTTCGTCGGCCCGACGACGGTGTATGCCTTCATGCAGGCCATGGGACTCATCAACGATCACGTCGAGGCCTGCGTGACCCGGTCCAAGGTCGAACGCGCTCGCGCGGCCTTTCGACGACCCGGGCGTTGACCTGCTTGTTCGAACGCTGCGGCACTGCCGGCGCGCCTTGGGGCACACTCTGTGCCGTTGCAGACTGGAAGGACATGATGGAGCGCAGACAGTGGCTGGCACGCGAGGCCAGTGCGCAGGCATTGCCGGCGCGGCCGGGCGACTCGCCGTGCTGCTGACATGCAGTCCTACACCTTGGGCGTGCAAGGCACGCAAGCCGTGCTGCAACTGGGCCAGGCGCCGATGCCCGAGCCCGGACCCGGGCAGGTGCTGCTGAAGATGCACGCCGCGGGCCTGAACCGCGGCGAGTTCATCCCCGGCGGGCTGGTCAAGGCCGGCACGTCCAAGCCGGCGGGTATCGAGGGCGCGGGCGAGATCGTCGCCCTGGGCGCCGGCGTGGCCCGGCTGCAGGTGGGGCAGCGCGTGATGGGCCGCTGCCCAGGTGCGTTCTCCGAGTTTGCCGTGATGGACGCGCGCGAGGCCATGCCCGTGCCGGCAGGCCTGCCGATGCACGAAGCTGCCGCGCTGCCGCTGACGATGCTCGTGGTGCACGACATGCTGGTGCTGCAAGGGCGCCTGCAGGCCGGCGAATGGTTGCTGGTCACGGGCGTGTCCTCGGGCGTGGGCGTGGCCTGCCTGCAGGTGGGCAAGGCGCTGGGTGCGCGCGTGATCGGCACCTCGGGCTCGCCGGACAAGCTGGCGCGGCTGCAGGCGCTCGGCCTGGATGTCGCGATCCCGACCCGCGCGCCCGACTTTGCGGCCGCGGTGATGGAGGCCACCGCCGGCCACGGCACCGATCTGGTTGTCAACACCGTGGGCGGCAGCGTCTTCGCCGAGTGCGTCCGCACCTTGGCCTTCGAAGGGCGGCTGGCTACCGTGGGCTACGTCGACCAGACGCTCACGGCCGAGATCGACATCCAGGCGCTGCACGTCAAGCGGCTCACGTTGTTTGGCGTGTCCAACAAGATGCGCAGTGCCGACCAGCGTGCCGCGGGCGTGCCTGCGTTCGTGGCCGAGCTGCTGCCGGCCATCGCCGACGGCCGCATCCGTCCGCTGGTGGACCGCGTGTTCCCGTTCGACCAGCTCGCGGCCGCGCAGGCGCACATGCAGGCCAACCAGCACCTGGGCAAGATCGTGCTCAGGATCAGCGACTGAAACCGCCGCAAAGTTCAACTCCGGAGACTCCATGCCCCGCCACTTAAATCAGCCGACCGCGTGCCGCGCTCGCCGCACGCTCCTTGCCACCTCTGTGCTTGGAGTGCTGGGCATGCTAGGAAGCGGCGATGCTGCGCTGGCACAGCCGGCCTGGCCGGCCAAGCCCATTCGACTGGTCATCGGCTTCGCGCCGGGCGGCGCGGCCGACCTCGTGGCGCGCACCATTGCCGACCCGCTGGCGCGCGTGCTGGGGCAGAGCATCGTGGTCGAGAACCGCGCCGGCGCGGGCAGCAGCCTGGCGGCCGACTTCGTGGCCAAGGCGCCCGCCGACGGTTACACGCTGCTGATCGCCAGCCCGAGCAGCATCTCGGTGAATCCCGCGCTCAACCCCAAGCTCAGCTACAGCGCCAAGGACCTGGTGCCTGTCACGCGCGTGACGACTTCGCCGCTGGTGGTGGCAGTCCACCCCGGTGCAGGCATCAACACGCTGCGGGAGCTGATCGCCACCGCCAAGGCCAAGCCGGGTTTCCTGAACTACACCAGCAGCGGCAACGGCTCGGCGCCGCACCTGGGCGCGGCGCACTTCAGTAAGGTGGCCGGCGTGGAAATGGTGCACATCCCCTACAAGGGAGGCGCCCCGGCGATCCAGGCGGTGGTGGCCGGCGATGCGCACCTGACCTTCGGCACACCGCCCTCGGTGCTGCCCATGGTGCAGGCCGGGCGCCTCAAGGCCCTGTTCGTGACGAGCCCGAACCGCACGCCCCTGGTGCCCGACGTGCCGGGCACCATCGAGGCCGGCTTGCCCGACTACAGCATGTCGTTCTGGTACGGCTTCTTCGTGCCCGTGGGCACGCCGCCCGAGGTGATGAAGAAACTCTTCGATGCCGCGCAACAAGTGATGCAGCGCGCCGACGTCAAGGCCACGCTGGCTCGCGAGGGCACGGAGGTGAGCCTGTCGAAGTCGCCCGAAGACTTTGCTGCCTTCCTCAACGACGACAACCGCTTCTGGGCCAAGCTGGTCAAGGATGCCGGCGTGAAGACCGAGTGAGCGGCGACGTGATTCATCCCGTCCTGGAGAGACCATGAAGCAACCCGGTTCCACCTTGCCTTTGCCGGCCATCGCCGTCCAGCGCCGCTCGCTCTGTGCGGCGGGCGCGTTGCTGCTGGCCGGCTGCGCCTCGAGCGCGGCGCGCCCGCCTGCGGCCGCCATTGCAGAGTTGGGCGCCACGGGCAAGCTGCGCGCCGCCATCAACTTCGGCAACCCGATCCTGGCCACCCGCGGCGCGGACGGTGCGCCGCGGGGTGTGTCCGTCGACCTGGCGCGCGAGGCCGCGCGCCGTCTTGGCCTGCCCATCGAACTGGTGCCGTTCACGTCGGCGGGCAATGTGGTGCAGGCCGTCAAGGCCAGCCAGGTTGACCTGGCCTTCGTCGCCATCGACCCGGTGCGCGCCGCCGACATGGAGTACACGTCGCCGTACGTGATCATCGAAGGCGCGTACCTGGTGCGCCAGGACTCGCCGCTGCGGCGCAACGAGGAGGTCGACCGCGCCGGCACTCGCGTCGTGGTCGGGCGCGGCAGCGCCTACGACCTGTTCCTCGCACGTGAACTCAAGTCGGCCACGCTGGTGCGTGCCCCGACCTCGCCCGAGGTCACCGACCAGTTCCTGGCGCAGGGCCTGGAGGTCGCCGCCGGCGTGAAGCAGCAGCTGGAGGCCGACGCCGCGCGAGTCGGCGGCGTGCGACTGCTGCCCGGGCGCTTCATGATCATCGAGCAGGCCAGGGGCGTGCCCGAGGGCCGGGTTGCGGCGCAGGCGTGGCTCTGTGGTTTCATCGCGGAGCGGACGGCGGCGGG
>JANOPR010000344.1:0-4044 GCA_031421955.1 Burkholderiales bacterium | reverse complement strand
CCGAGAAGAGCGGCAAGTTCTGGCCGCAAGACCCGGCGGCGCGCACCGCGACGCTCGAATGGTTGATGTTCCAGATGGGCAGCTTCGGGCCGATTCCCGGCCAGGTGCACCACTTCATCGCCATGGACGACCCCGATGAGCGCAATTACGGCCTGGCGCGCTTCACGAAGGAAACGCATCGGTTGTACGGCGTGATGGACCGGCGCCTGGCCCACAACGACTACTTCGCCGGCAGCGAGTTGTCGATCGCCGATTTCGCGATCCTCGGCTGGGTCTGGCGCCACCCGCGGCACAAGGTCGAACTGGCCGATTACGCGCATGTGCAACGCTGGTACGAGGCGCTGATGGCGCGGCCCGGCGTGGTGCGCGGGTTTGCGGTGCCGCTGCGGCACGCGGCCGCGTGAGTGGCAGGCATCGACACGCGAATGGCGCTGACACCCGAAGACCTGCGCACCATCGCCGCGCGCACGCTCGCGCATTACGGGCAGCATGCGCAGGATTTCTGGCTCGGCACGCGCGACCACGACGTGAGCCAGAACGTCGAGGCGCTACTGCAGGCCATCGAGGCCGCGCCGCCCTTCGAACTGCTCGACCTGGGCTGCGGACCCGGCCGCGACCTGGCTACGTTCACCGCGCGCGGGCACCGCGCCACCGGCCTCGAAGGCTCGCCGCAACTGGCCGCGATGGCGCGCGCGCACAGTGGCTGCGAGGTGCTCGAACAGAACCTGCTGCGACTGGACTTGCCGGTTGCGCACTTTGATGGCGTGTTCGCCAACGCGGTGCTGTTCCACGTGCCAGGGCAGGAACTGCCGCGCGTGCTGCGCGAGTTGCACGCCACGCTCAGGCCCGGCGGCGTGCTCTTCAGCTCGAACCCGCGCGGCCAGGGCCAGGAAGGCTGGAGCGGCGAGCGCTTCAGCGCCTTCCATGACTGGGCGTCGTGGCGCGAGCACATGCAAGCGGCCGGATTCGAGGCCCTGAGCCACTACTACCGCCCGGCCGGGGTGCCGCGCGAGCAGCAGCCGTGGCTGGCCAGCGTGTGGCGCAAGCCGTTGCGGTAGGCGGTTGGTCGTCGCTTCAGGCGGCCAGCAGGGCACCAAAGCGCTGCAGGTCGACGTTGCCGCCGCTGAGGATGACACCCACGCGCTGGCCCTTCAACGAACGCTTGCGCGCCGCGGCGAAACCCAGGCAGCCGGTGGGCTCGACGACGATCTTCATGCGCTCGGCAAAGAAGCGCATGGCCTCGACCAGCTCGGCGTCGCTGGCGGTGAAGATGTCGTCGACGTCGCGGCGGATGATGCCGAAGGTGAGCGCGCCCAGGTGCTGGGTCTGCGCGCCGTCGGCAATCGTCTGCGGCGTGTCGATGTGGACGATGGCGCCGCTGCGAAACGATTGCTGGCCGTCGTTGCCGGCCTCGGGCTCGACGCCGTAGAGCCTGGTGGCCGGCGACAGCGCGCGCGTGGCCAGGGCGCTCCCCGCCAGCAGGCCGCCCCCGCCCAGGCAGACGAACAACGCATCGAGCGCGCCGACCTCGTCGAACAATTCCTTGGCCGCCGTGCCCTGGCCGGCGATGACGTCCGCGTGGTCGTAGGGCGGCACCAGGGTCAGGCCCTCTTGTTCGGACAGCCGCTGGCTGATGGCTTCGCGGTCTTCGGTGTAGCGGTCGTAGAACACCACCTTGCCGCCATAGCCCTGCGTGCCCGCCACCTTGCTGGCCGGTGCGTCCTGCGGCATCACGATGGTGGCGGGCATGCCCAGCAGGCGCGCCGACAGTGCGATCGCCTGCGCATGGTTGCCCGACGAGAAGGCGACCACACCGGCCTGGCGCTGGCGGGCGTCGAAGCGCGACAGCGCATTGAAGGCGCCGCGGAACTTGAAGGCGCCCATGCGCTGGAAGTTCTCGCACTTGAAGAACAGCGAGGCGCCAAGTGCTTCGTCGAGGCTGCGCGAGCTCAGCACCGGTGTGCGCCGGGCATGGCCTTGCAGGCGTTGCGCCGCGGCGGCGACGTCGTCGTAGGTCGGCAGCGTGGGCATGCGCGGGTCCGGAGATTGAATGGCCAGAGTATCGGCGCGGCCTCAACGACCCTGCACCGCCACCGGCTGCCCCAGTCGCGCGCTGCGCGCCAGCGCCTCCAGCGTGGCCGCGATGTCCAGGCTGGCCTGTGCGGCGCGGGCGACGGCCGCAAAGTCCTGCGCGGCCACCACCCTGGCGAAGGCCTCGGCGGCAAAACGAAAACCGCTGCCGCTGCCCGTGCGGATTTCTTCGAACGGGATCGTGTTGGCGATGCCGCGGCGCAGGCGCAACTGGCTCGGCAGGTAGCCATGCGGGTGGCCGCCGCCCGGCGCGCCGGTGTGGTTCAGGTATTCGGTCTCGAGGGCGCCGTGGCTGGCGACGATGGTCGCGCGCCGGTGGTTGGCGCCGTCCATCGCGCACGACAGCTGCGCGCGGCGCCCGTCGGCATAGTGCAGCGTGGCGCTCATGCGGATGTCCACGCCGGTGTCGGCCCAGGTGGCGTCGGCCTGCACGCGCTGCGGCGCGCAGCCCATCACCAGGCGGATCAGGCTCAGCGGGTAGCTGCCGGCGTCGAGCAGCGCGCCGCCGCCCAACTCGGGCTTCATGCGGATGTTGACTTGCGGGTTGCCCACCGTGAAACCGAAACAGGCCTGGACCGAGCGCACCGCGCCGATCGCGCCTTCGCGCAGCAGCGCCAGCATGGCGCCGGTCTGCGGCTGGAAGTAGTACGGGTAGGCCTCGAGCAGCATCACGCGATGGGCATTGGCGGCGTCGAACATGGCCTGCGCTTGGGCCAGGTTCAGCGCCAGCGGTTTTTCGCACAGCACTTGCTTGCCATGCTCGGCCGCCTTGATCGCCCACTCGGCATGCAGGCTGTTGGGCAGCGGCAGGTAGATGGCGTCGACCTCGGTGTCAGCCAGCAGGGCCTCATAGCTTCCATGGTGGCGGCCGATGCCCTGCGCCGCCGCGAAGGCTGCCGCGGTGTCGGCGTTGCGGCTGGCCACGGCGACGATGCGCACCGCCGCGCTGGGCGCCACGTCGCGTGCGAACTGGCGGGCGATGTTGGCGCAACCTAGGATGCCGATGCGCAGCGGGGGGGCTTGGAAGGGGCTGGGCTTCATGGGACAGGCTGGCGCACTGCGCGCCCAGGCGTTGAAGGAGGCCTGATTCTGTCGCAGCCGCCCACCCAACGCCCCTGGAGGCGGCTCGCCTGACGCGCCTACGCGAATGTCAAGCGTCAAACCTTGACGCAGATCGCATCCGGTGCGGCGGCACTGCCTAGACTGCAAGCTGTCCTGAGGCCACCCGGATCGCTGCCGATGCCCGACCTGATTGCTCAATGGCATGCCGAGCATGTCCGCTTCTCCCGCCTGCTCGACCTGCTCGAGGCGCAGGTCGCGGCGTTCCATGATGGCGAGCGCCCCAACTTCGGCCTGATGCTCGACATCGTCTCCTACCTTCACGAGCACGCCGACCGAGCCCACCATCCGCGCGAGGACGCCGCGTTTGCGCGCCTGCTGATTCACGAGCCGGCCCTGCGCCTGCCGCTCAACCGGCTGCTGCAGGAACACCGCGTGATCGCCGTGGCCGGCGAGGAACTCGTCGAGCAACTCGACGACGTGATCGTCGACGCCGTGGTGCTGCGCGCAACGATCGAAGCGGCGGCCGCGCAGTACCTGGCCTACTACCGGCACCACCTGGCCACCGAGGAGCGGGAGATCCTGCCGCGCGCCGCCCGTTTGCTCACCGCGGAAGACTGGGCGTACATCGTGGCAGCGGCGCCATCGGTGCCGGACCCGCTGTTCGACGACCCGCCGAGCGACGCCTATCGCGAGTTGCGCGAGTTCATTGCGGGCCGACCCCCGAAGGCCTGATCGCACTGGCGCGCCGCAGTCGGCGGCGCGGCACGAGCACGCCGGCGCCTGAGCGTGTGCGTCAACGCCGCGTAGCTGCGGTCGATGAAGGCGGCCCTATCATCGAATCATGACGCCCAAGCCCTCGCTGTCCGACGCGACCGCTGAAATTGGCCGCAC
>JANOPR010000343.1:0-4415 GCA_031421955.1 Burkholderiales bacterium | reverse complement strand
CAAGAAGGCACGTGCCGATGCCCTGGCCGCTGTGGCCGACCCGCACATAGAGTTGGTTGATCGACTCGGGCGTGGCCGCCACGAAGCCGCACAGGGCCTCGTCGAGCAGCGCCACCTTGACTGCGTGGTCGGGCAGCACGTCGTTGGCGAAGAACGCATGTTGTTCTGCCAGCGGGTGCGGATCGACGATCCCGACGCCATGCTCGAAGCTCGCGCGCCACATCGGTACGAGTTCTGCCGCGAAGCGCGGCTCATAGTCAGCCAGGACGAGGGTGCGCATCAGGCTACCTGCGTGCTGCGCACTGCGGTCAATTCGCCTTTCGGGCGGCCGCGCAGGCTCACGGAACCAGCGAGACATGGCGGGCGCTGACCTTCCAAGCACCCGACTGCCGCACGAACACGACCGTGAAGTTCTGCAGTACGTCGACCACCTTGGTGCCGTCGGGCACGCGGAACAGGTACTGCCCCGTGACCACGGCGTCGGACCCGACAAAGCGCAGCGACTGTTCCTTCACGGTCGCGGTGGGGTTGGGCTTGAGGGCACAACCGGCGGCCAGGTACGCGCGCAGGCCGCTCTCGGTACGGATGATCTGCCGCGTATTGGACGTAACGAACGTGAACGCCTCAGCGTAGGCGACCGCGAACGCCGCTGCATCGCACGCGCTGTAGGCCGCGGCCAGCTTGGCATGCGCGGCCTCGACTTGCGCTGCGGACGCGGCGTCGGGCGCAAGCGACTGACAGCCCGCAAGCGCGATCGCGGCGACCAGTGCGGCTGGAATCTTGCAAGGCGTGGTGTGCATGTGGGCGGGTTGACGTTCGTGTACAGCGCCTGCTGAAGGCAGGCCGCCGCAACACGGGGTTAGACGGCTCTGAACTCGCTGAAGAACGCATGACTGATTTCGTACGTGGTGACTGGACGCAGACCAAGCTCTAAGTTCTCAAGCATGTCGAGTAGCTTTTCGCCGTCGATCAGCTCAATTGGCGGAACGCCATCGCGTGTTGCTTCTCGGCGGGCCTCAGCGGTAAATGTTCCGGTCGTGACGATGATGCCCTTATCCGCTCGACCCGCCATAGCGCCACGGAAATCCCTAACGTGCGACGGGCTGACAGACTTCGTGTACCGCTTGCACTGAAAGAGCACCTTGAATGACACGAGCGGATTGATCTGCAAGGTTCCGTAGCCATCTATGCCGCCGTCGCCGCTTTGGCCAGTGACCACGACCTGCGTGAATCCCGCTTCTCGCAGAAGCCGCTGTGCGAGGCGCTCGAAACCGGCCGGTGGTAGACCAAGAAGAATCTCAAGTGTCTCGGTCCGGTAGTCTTTGGACGGAGCACCTGTACCTTCGGCGACCTCTTCGGCCAGCGGCTCTGCAGCAGCCACCTTTGCGCGCCGCTGTTCTTGGAATATATTCGTCCATTTCTGAAAGATTGCTCGTGCCTGCTCGGCATCAAGCATTGTGCCGCGTCCGCGCTCAGTGAGGCTCCAGACGCCACGCTTCGACGAGTCCAACAGGCCTTCGCGAACCAGGTAGAAGCGTGCCCAAGCCACTCGGTTGCGGTAGCGAGGCTCACCTGACGCGAGCAGTTCGTTCTGAACCTCATCGGGAATGCCCAGGTCGACAGCGATCTGCTCGACCACTTCGTCGGGGGTTCCTGATCCTCCGAGTTTTCGGAGTGCATCGAGTAGCGGCCCGAAATAGCGGACAAACTGCGAGCCTTCTTCAGATTTGCGCTTGGCCATGGTTGCTTCCCGCGAGGGCTAACTACAAATCGACGACCGCGCTCGGACGGTGAGAAGTCGCGTAGGGGCGGCGTATGCGGCTCATGGTACCGGGCCATGCCCCTCTGAGGAATCCTCGGGCGACGCCCTCTCGTGAAAATTCGCGAGGTGTCATATGTGCCCTAAAGAACTCGGTCTCGACGCGCCCTCGTCAGACGCGCGTGCTCGACACCGCAGCGCTCAGTCGCCGCCGTTCAGCGCCTGCAACCTCTCAACCGTGCCGACGTCGGTCCATTCGCCGTCCCAGGCCTGGGCGCCGAGTCGGCCGGCGGTGAGTGCGGCTTCGAGTCTGGGGCGCAGCGCCAGGCGCGTGCCGGGGACGATGCCTTCAAACAGCTCGGCCCGGAACAGGCCGACGCTGGCCCAGGTGCGGCGCGGCTCGGCGTGCGTGGCCAGGCTGGTGGCGGCGTCGATGCCGAAGTCGCCCTGCGGGTGGTGCGGCGCATTGGGCACCAGCCACAGGTGGGCCAGCAGCGGGCCGGCGGCGAAGTGCGCGGCGTCGCGGGCGGTGAACTCAAAGCCGGGCAGGAACACATCGCCCGAGACGACCCAGAAGCTGTCGCTCGCCTGGCCGGTCTGGGCCAGCCAGGGCAGGGCATTGGCGATGCCGCCGGCGGTCTCGAGTGCGCCGCCATGCTCGCTCAGCTCATTGGCGTAGTGAATCCTCAGGCCCCAGCGCGAGCCGTCGCCGAGCGCGGCCGGAAAGGCCGCTTCGAGCCAGGCCGTGTTGATGACGACGTGGCGCACGCCGGCGCGGGCCAAGGCTTGGAGATGCCACTCGATCAGCGTCTTGCCGCGCACCCGCAGCAACGGCTTGGGGCAGTGGTCGGTCAGCGGGCGCAGGCGCTCGCCGCGGCCGGCGGCCAGGATCAGGGCGGGGGGTTGCAGCGGCATCGGCGCGCAGTGTAGGCGCGCCCCGGGTCGTGCCCGCGCCGGCGTCGTCTATCCCAGGCCGACCGGCGCCGGCGCCATGTTGACGATGCGCGAGAACAGCGGCCGGTACTCGTCCTCGGGTTCGTGGCCGGTCAGCGGGTCGCGATTGGCGGCGAAGGCCTCGTCGATGGCCTGCCAGTCGGCCGCAGTCAACGCGCGCTGCGCGGCGGGCAGGATCTGGCTTTCCTCGACCGCCATGTGGCGCAGGTAGAAGTCCACATAACCCTGCACGGCGTGCTCGAAGGCCTCGCGGCGCGGCGCGCCGAGCACCTCAAAGGCCAGCAGCGCATGCTCGAGGTCGCGGATCGCGCGCTCGCCATGTTCGTGGTCGTTTTCAAGCTGGTCCAGCACGTGCGCCAGCTCGGGGCAGCGCTGGCGTACGCGCGGGAACAGCAACTCGTCTTCCTTGCGGTGATGCAGCCGCTCCGGAAACTCGTCAACGTAGAACAGCATTGCGCGCAGCACGGCGAAGTCGGGCAACTCGTCGTGCCGGCGCGCTTGCGCCAGCAGCATCGGCAGCGAGCGCAGCATGGCCGCCAGGGCGGCATGTTCCTGGCGGATCACGGTGAGGGCAGTGCTGGGCATGGCCGGTGCAGTTGCGTGGGCGACGCCGCCAGCTTCGCACTCCGGCGCATGCCCGCGTTGATGCAGCGCAAGGCCGCGCGGGGGTGCCGCTTAAAATCGGTCGCTCGCCCCGCCCCGCCGCTGTTGTGGCCCTCCATCGCGCGTACCGCGCCCCCGCCCGCATGTCCAGCCTTGATACCCAACGCGTTCCCGACGCCAGCGCCCCCGCGCCCCTGACCCAGTCCAGCCGCGAAGCGCTGATGGCCAACGCGATCCGCGCGCTGGCCATGGACGCGGTGCAGCAAGCCAATTCGGGCCACCCCGGCGCGCCGATGGGCATGGCCGAGATCGCCGTGGCGCTGTGGGGCCGGCACCTGCGCCACAACCCGGCGCACCCGCTGTGGCCGGGGCGCGACCGCTTCGTGCTCTCCAACGGGCACGGCTCGATGCTGCTTTACGCGTTGCTGCACCTGACTGGGTACGACTTGCCGATGAGCGAGCTGCGCAACTTTCGCCAGTTGCACAGCAAGACGCCGGGGCACCCTGAGGTCGGCATCGCGCCCGGCGTGGAGACCACCACCGGCCCGTTCGGCCAGGGCCTGGCCAACGCGGTGGGCATGGCGCTGGCCGAGAAGCTGCTGGCGCATGAATTCAACCGCCCCGGCCACGCCGTGGTCGACCACCGCACCTATGTTTTCCTGGGCGACGGCTGCCTGATGGAGGGCGTGAGCCACGAGGCCAGCGCGCTGGCCGCGGCCTGGAAGCTGAACAAGCTGGTCGCCATCTACGACCACAACGGCATCAGCATCGACGGCTGCGTCGAACCCTGGTTCGTCGACGACAGCGCCAAGCGTTTCGAGGCCTATGGCTGGCACGTGATCCGTGATGTCGACGGCCACGATGTCGCTGCGGTCGACGCAGCGATTGCCAAGGCCAGGAAGAGCAGCGACAAGCCCACGCTGATCGTCGCCCGCACCAGCATCGGCAAGGGCTCGCCCAATCGCGCCGGCACCGCCAAGGCGCATGGCGAGGCGCTCGGCGCCGAGGAAATCAAGCTCACGCGCGCCGCGCTGGGCTGGAACCACGAGCCCTTCGTGATCCCCGAAGCCGCCTACTCGCATTGGGACGCCAAGGCCCG
>JANOPR010000342.1:0-2168 GCA_031421955.1 Burkholderiales bacterium | reverse complement strand
GCAGCCGTGCACCTGGCCACGGGCCTGACGACCAAGCGCCGCCTGCGCGACGAGACAGCGCCGGCGTTCGAGCCGGAGTTGGTCGAGCAGGCCGCACGCGAGGCCTTGCGCGTTGGCGGCGGGCGCCCGTCGGTGGCGTCGGCCATCGAGATGGTGAAGGCGGCTTACACGCTGCCTGTCGACGAGGCGCTGCGCCAGGAGCGAGCGCTGTTCCAGGGCTACCGCATGGGCGACGACGCTGCGGCGCTGCGCCATCTGTTCTTCGCCGAGCGCGACGCGGCCAAGCGTCCCCAGTCCATCGTCGCGTCCGGGCCGATCACGCAGCGACTTTCCAATGCCGCGCGCGGCGAATGCTTGCGGCTGGCGGGCGAGGGCGTGGCGCGCCCAGACATCGACGCCGCGCTGCGCGACTTCGGTTTCAGCTCCAGCCTGATGCTCGATGCTGCCGATACTGCCGTCGACGCCGCATCGAACCGCCCCGCGACCACCATCGACGCCACCGAGATCGTGCGCCGCGTGCAGCTCGCGCTCATCAACGAATCGGCGTGCCTGCTGGCAGACGGCGTGGTCGAACGGGCCGCAGACATCGATGTCGCGGCGGTCCACGGCTGCGGCTTTCCGCGCTGGCAGGGCGGCCCGGTGTTCCAGGCGCGCCGGATGGAGCCCACCACGCTGGCCCGCGAGCTGGCGGCGTTCGCTGCCAGCAGCGGCGTCCGTGCTGGCGACCCGGCCCTGCTGGCGGCCGCTGCATGAAGCACAAGAAGCACAAGAAGCACACGATCGGAAGCTTCGAGCTCGACGTGGGCGACGACGGCGTCGGCCATGTCGTCTTCTCGCGGCCCCCGGTCAACGCGGTGTCGCTGTCGGTGTACGAGGACATCGGCCGCCTGGTCGGCTTCGTCGAGGCCAGCAACGACATCCGCGTGCTCGTGCTCTCGGCGCCCGAGTCGGCGCGCGCCTGGTGCGGCGGCGCCGACCTGAACGACTTCGTCGGCATGGACCAGGCGCGGCGCAAGGAGCGCTACGCCTTAATCAACGAACGCGTGCCCGGCTTCGCGCGCCTGGACCGCCCGGTGATCGCCGCCATCAACGGCCACGCGATCGGCATCGGCATGATCCTCGCGGCGCTGTGCGACCTGCGCGTCGGCGCCGAGGACGCGCGCTTCTCCTGCCCCGAAATCGACTACGGGCTCATCGCCGGTGGCGGCGGTGTGTTTGCGATGCTGAAGATGCCCGAAGCCAGGATCCGCGAGATGCTGTTCACCGGGCGCAAGTTCACGGCGCGCGAGCTCGAGCCCACGGGCTATTTCAACTACGTCGTGCCGCGCGCGCAGGTGCTGCCGAAGGCGATGGAACTGGCGGCACAGATCGCTGCCAAGAGCCTGCCGGTGGTGCGCGCACGCAAGATCGCGTCGGTGGCGATCGAGGGACGCACCTGGATGGAGGCTTATCTGGACGCGCAGGCGCTGTCGTCGCGTCTGGTCGGCGGCGAAGACAGCGCCGAGGGCGTGCGGGCGTTCCTCGAACACCGCAAGCCGCGCGTGCTGGATCGCTGAGGCGGCGCGCTCGGAAGACACACATGACCCAGGCGCAACGCTACGTCGGCCCCGCGGCCCGCTTCTTCGACGACTTCCAGCTCGGCGAGCGGCTCGTCTCGCAGGGCCGCACCATCACGCAGACCGACGGGCTGCTGTGGGCCATGTACACCGGCGACATGAACCCCATGCACGTGGACCACGAGTTCGCGGCCAAACACGCGCTGTTCGGCGGCGCCTTCCCGCCAGGACTGATGGCGGTGGCGATCGCGCAGGGCCTGAAGGAGCGCATGGGTCTGGGTGCGGGAACCGCCCTGGCGATCCTCGAGCACACGGTCCGCTACAAGGCGGCGGTGCTGTTCGGCGACACGATCCATCTCGAGCTCGTCGTCAGCGGCCTGAAGCGGCATGCGACCAAGCCGCGTGGCACGGTCCACTACGCCTACCAGATCGTCAAGGGCGACGGCACCGTCGCGATCGAGGGCGAATGGGTGTGGCTGTTCGCCGCGCGCGGCAGCTAACCCCCCGCCCGTTAATTCTGTTGCCCCCCCCCCCCCGGCGCACGATGGGCGCAACCAAGCTGCCCCCCCCGGAACCGGCTTTGCCGGGCCGTTGGCGCACGGCCCCCTTGGG
>JANOPR010000341.1:0-3302 GCA_031421955.1 Burkholderiales bacterium | reverse complement strand
TTGGCCGGAGCCTTTTTCGCAGTTGCCATGTCAATTTTCTCCATCAAGGATGTTGTTGATGTGCCGGGTGTGGGCGAGAGCCGCATGAGCTCTCATTTTTCACAGGCACCCTGCGGCGCGAATAGTACTGCGCGAAACACGCACCGCAAAGCGTTTTTCCCTCTGAGAACACGCATTTCTCCCTCTAGGGACCTTGTTTTGTCGCTTGCTCGCGTCACTATGAGCGCATGGGCGCGCACTTCGACGCTGCGCGCGCACCGTGCACCGAGCGCGCCGCGGCGGGCGCCACCACCCGTAGATGCCGCCGTCGCGCTAAGCTGCGGCCCATGAAACTCATCGTCCGCTGGATTCTGCTGGCCGCCGCCTTGCTGCTGGTGGCCTACCTCTACAGGGGCGTGTCGGTCACGAGTTTCGGCAGCGCCATGATCGCCGCCCTGGTGCTGGGGCTGCTCAACACCATCGTGCGGCCGTTGCTGGTGCTGCTGACCTTGCCGGTGACGCTGCTCACGCTCGGGCTGTTCCTGTTCGTGATCAACGCGCTGATGTTCTGGGCCGCCGCCAGCCTGCTCGACGGGTTCAACGTCCCCGGCTTTGGCGCTGCCTTGATCGGCTCGCTGCTCTACAGCCTGTGCGGGATGGTCATCGATGTGGCCATGGAGCGGCTCTTCAGCCGCCCGCAGCTGGAGTGACTTCGCCGCCAGCTGCGCGCTACTGAGCCGGTTCCTGCCGCCCGCGTTCGCTGCGGGCCTCGGCCAGTTGAGCACGGCGCTGCGCGCTCAGATTGCGCAGCCGCGCATCGATGATCGAGGCTTCGATGAAGTCGGGCGCGCCGCTGCTGTTCTGCGCCTGGCGTTGTGCGGCGCGCAGCCGGTCGATCGCGCCGCTCAGGTCACCCAGCGCGGCGCGCGCCTCGGCCTGGGCGCGCAAGGCGCGCAAGTGCAGCCCCAGCGCGTCGGCGCCCTGTGCCAACAACGACCAGGCCGTGGCATCGCCACGATGCTCGGCAACCCAGGTTTGCAGCGCCTCGGTACTGGCGCGCAGCGCGGCCGCGTCAGCGCCGGGCGGGGCCTGCGCCGCGGCCTGTGCACGGGCCAGCAGCAGCGGCCGCGGCGAACTGGCGGCCACGGGCGTCAACGTGGCGAGCAATGCCGCGGCCTGCGCGGCCTGGCCGTTGGCCTGCAGCGCTTGTGCGCGCAGCAGCGCCAGGGCCTGGGCGGCACGGGCGTCACCGGCGGCGGCGTTGCGCTCCCGCGGCGCGGCGACGTCGACCGCGGCCAGCGCGCGCGCTGCATCGCGCAATTGCAGCGAGGCCAGTGCACTGGCGTAGAGTGCCGCGGCGCGCTCGGCAGGGGCGGCGCCCGGCGCCGGTGCGTCCTGGCTCTGCAGTCGCCGCAGGGAAGGCACGCTGCTGTCCATCAGCACGCGCGCGCGGGCCTGCATCAACAAGTGGTCCAGCGACGCCTGCGCGTTGCCGCGCGGGCCGGGCGCGGCCTCGACGCGGGTGCGCGCTTCGCCAATGCGTGCGACCGTCAGCGGGTGCGACCGCAGGTACGGGAAGGCACCGTTGTCGTTCAGGCGCGAGGCCTGTTCGAGCTTCTCGAACATCGAGGCCACGCCCACCGCCGCAAAGCCGGCACCGCTGTGCAGGCCCCAGCCGATGCGGTCGGCCTCACGCTCCATGTCGCGCGAGAAGTTGAGCTGGCCCTGGATCATCGCGGCCTGACTGCCGACGACGACCGCCTGCGTCGCGTCCGAGTTGCCGCTGCGGCTGGCCGCCAGCACGCCGAGTACCAGCGCAGCCAGCCCGATCAGCGTCTGCCGGTTGGAGCTGGTGATGCTGCGCGCAATGTGGCGCTGCGTCACATGGGACAGCTCATGGGCCAGCACGGCGGCCAGTTCGTCGCGGCTGGCAGTCAGGGCGATCAGCCCGAGGTGCACGCCGACGAAACCACCGGGCAAGGCGAAGGCGTTGACCGCGCGGTCGCGCACCAGGAAGGTTTCCCAGGCCAACCCGCTGTCGGTCTCGACATTGATGTCGCCACGCAGCCGCGCCGTGGCCAGCAACGGCAGCCACAGCGACTGCACATAGTCGAGCAACAGCGGGTCGTCGAGGTAGTCGGGGTCGCGGCGCAGCTCGGCCATGATCTGTTCGCCCAGGCGCCGCTCAGTGCCGACGGTGAAGTCTTCACCGGCTGCGTCGCCCAGAGCGGGCAAGCGGATCGCCGACGCGGATGGCGCAGTCTGCGCCCAAGCCGGAGCGGCGGGCAAGGCGCTGGCCAGGGCCGCGGCCAGCAACAATCGAGCGGGGAACTTGTTCATGTGGGTGGCTATCATGCACCGCTCCCATTGCTGCCACGTTTCCGTCCATGACACGGCCGACGACCCCCTCCGCACCGCCGCCAGCCAACGCCCCGGCGCTGACGCACTTTGATGCGCAGGGTCAGGCGCACATGGTCGACGTGGCCGCCAAGCCGGCGACGCACCGCGTGGCCGTGGCGGGCGGGTCGATCCGCATGCAGCGCGCGACCTTCGCGCTCATCGCTGGCGGCTCAGTGAAGAAGGGCGACGTCATCGGCGTGGCCCGCATCGCCGCGATCCAGGCCGCCAAGCGCACGGCCGAGCTGATCCCTCTGTGCCACCCGCTGGCGCTCACGCGTGTGGCCGCCGACTTCGTGCTCGATGCCGACCTGCCCGGGGTGCATTGCACCGTGACCGCGGAAACCCTGGGCGCGACCGGCGTCGAGATGGAAGCCCTGACCGCCGTGCAGGTGGGCCTGGCCACGGTCTATGACATGTGCAAGGCCGTCGATCGCGGCATGGTCATCGAGCAGGTGCGCCTGCTGGAAAAGCGCGGCGGCAAATCGGGGCCGTGGCGCGCGGACCCGTCCGAGCCCGCTACCTGAAGTCGCGCCAGTCGTAGGCGCGGACAGGCGCCTCGCACTGGAATGGGCGCGGCGTCAGCGCGGCGTCGGCGCAGGGGGCGAAGAACTCGTCCGAACCGGGGTTGCGAAACTCGCGCAGGCGCGCGGCGACGTGGCGCGCGCGATCGACGTCGCCGCTCTGCGCCAGCGCCTGCGCCCAGGCGGTCATCAACCGCGTGTCGAGCAGGTGGTGCGGCGCTCGCTTGAACGCAGCCATGGCGTCGGCCGCCGGGTCGGCTGTGGTGGCTGCGGCGTAGTCGGCATGGTGGGCGAAGAACCAGCTGCGCTGCCCGTCGGCGATCCGCTCCTCGAGCGACCGCGCCGCAGCGGGGGGCGAGAAGATCACCACCACGCGGCGGAAGTCGGCAAGGACCGCCAGCG
>JANOPR010000340.1:0-6051 GCA_031421955.1 Burkholderiales bacterium | reverse complement strand
GGCCGGTGCACCTGGCCACACCACGCGGCGTGCGCCGCATCGATGTCCGCAGCGCGCTGCAGATGCACGATGCGGTGTTGCCGCTGGCCGCGGGCCAGGATGTTTTTGTCGCCACCGCGGCGGTCGCCGACTGGCGGCCGGCCGACGCCGCCGAGCACAAGATCAAGAAGGCGCCGGGGCAGGGTGCGCCGGCGCTGGCGCTGATCGAGAACCCCGACATCCTGGCGGCCGTGGCAGCCTTGCCCAAGCGCCCGTACTGTGTCGGCTTTGCGGCTGAGAGCCACGAGGTCGAGCAGCATGCGCGCGCCAAGCTCGTGCGCAAGAACGTGCCGCTGATCGTCGGCAACCTCGGGCCGGCGACCTTCGGCCAGGATCACAACGCGCTGCTGCTCGTCGATGCCACCGGCACACGCGCGCTGCCGCACGCCGACAAGCTGACGCTGGCGCGGCAGTTGATCGCCGAGATCGCCCTGCGAATTTCCGCATGACGACGTCCCTTCGACCAGCTCAGGCCGATCGGGTGATCGATGTGCGCGTGCTCGACGCACGCATGGCAGAGCATCTGCCCGCGTATGCAACGCCCGGCAGCGCCGGCCTCGACCTGCGCGCCTGTCTCGATGCCCCGCTGGTGCTGGCGCCAGGGCAGGCGCAGTTGATCCCCACCGGCTTGTCGATCCACATCGGCGATCCGGGCTTGTGCGCGATGCTGCTGCCGCGCTCGGGCCTGGGCCACAAGCATGGCATCGTCCTCGGCAACCTGGTCGGCCTGATCGACAGCGACTACCAGGGTCCGCTGATGGTCAGTTGCTGGAACCGGGGCCATACCGCCTTCGTCATCGAGCCGATGGAGCGCATTGCGCAGATGGTCATTGTGCCGGTGGTGCAGCCGACATTTCGCCGTGTCGAGAGCTTCACCGCGTCGGATCGCGGCGAGGGCGGATTCGGCTCAACCGGCAAGCGCTGAAGGCCGATTGAGGCTGGACGCTGGCAGACTGCTCAGTGCATCCCGCGCGGGGCGGGCGCTGCGTCCAGTACGTCGAACACGCTGCCGCCGAGGCTCGCAGCCTCGACCTCCTGTGGCGTGGCCTCGCGCACCTCGCGCACCTTCAAGTGCAGGCGCAACGCCATGCCCGCCAGCGGGTGGTTGCCGTCGAGCACCACGTGCGTCGGGTAGACCTCGGTCACGGTGTAGACGGTGTCGGGCGGCATATCCGGCGTCGCGCTGCCCTCGGGCAGACCCTCAAACTGCATGCCGGGTTCGACTTCGCCAGGGAACAGCGCACGGTCTTCAAAGCACACCAGGGCACTGTCGTACTCGCCGAACGCGTGCTCGGGTTCCAGGTGCAGATGGGTTTCGAAGCCGACAGACTGGCCCGCCAAGGCCTCTTCGACCTTGGGCAGGAGGTCGTCGCCGCCGTAGAAGAACTCGACCGGTTCGGGAAGTTCGTCGATGGCCTGGTTCTGGCCGTCCGACAATAGCCAGGTCAGCGCGACGACGCAGGGTCTTTGAATCAACATGCGGCAATGATGGCACAGCATGACAATGGAACCATGGATCCGGACCAAGCCCTGACGCTGCTCGGCGGCCTCTCGCCAGGGCAGTTCATGCGCCGCCATTGGCACAGGAAACCGCTGCTGGTGCGCCACGCAGTTCCGGGTATCGCGGGACCGGTTTCGCGCACGGCGCTGTTCGCACTGGCCAGCCGCGGGGAGGTCGAGTCACGCCTGGTCCAGCGTGACAGCCGGGACCGTTGGCGCATGCGCCATGGACCTGTGTCGCGTCGCAGCCTGCCGCCACTGGCCCAGGCTGGCTGGACCTTGTTGGTGCAGGGGCTGGACTTGCATGTCGACCGGGCGCATGAATTGCTGTCGCGCTTTCGCTTCGTTCCTGACGCACGGCTCGACGACGTGATGCTGTCTTACGCCAGCGATGGCGGCGGCGTCGGGCCGCACACGGACTCCTATGACGTGTTCCTGCTCCAGGTTCAGGGTCGCCGCCGCTGGCGCATCGCCCCTGCGCGCCGACTCGTGTGGCGCGACGACGTACCGCTGAAGATGCTGGCGCGTTTCGTGCCCGAACAGGAGTGGCTTCTCGAGCCCGGCGACATGCTCTATCTGCCGCCCGGTTGGGCGCATGACGGCGTGGCTGTGGGCGGCGACTGCATGACCGCATCGATCGGTTTTCGCGCCCCGGGCGCCGACGAACTCGCGCGCGCCCTGCTGGCGCGCCTGGCCGATGGCTCGCAGGGCGGTGACCGCAGGGCGCGCTACCGTGATCCAGGGCAGGCTGCCACGGCGACGCCAGGCGCCGTGCCAGAGGCCCTGCAGCGATTCGCTCGCGACGCCGTGTTGCACGTGCTGCGTGACCCGGTCGCGCTGGAGCGGATCCTCGGCGAGTGGATCACGGAGCCCAAGGCCCAGGTGTGGTTCGAGCCGAGCGGCGGCACAGCGCGCACTCTTGCGCAGGGCGTCGTGCTGGATCGCCGTTCGCGCATGGCCTACGATGCGCGGCACATTTTCATCAACGGCGACTCATTGCGCGCCAGCGGCCGCGATGCCAGGCTGATGCAGGTGTTGGCAGATCAGCGTTGCCTGGACGCGCGCAGTGTCGGCGCGGCCAGCAGCCAGGCGCGGGAACTGCTCGCCGAGTGGCAGGCCAGCGGCTGGTTGCACGCCCATGAGTGATTCGCTTGCAGGGAGACGCAGATGAACCGCGAGATCCGTCAGCGCTCAGACTTGATCGATGGCCGCAGCGAGTTCGCTGCGGCACTGCGGCTGGCGCTCACGAGCGCCGTGCAGACGCGGGCGCATGAGTTGTGTCTGATCGACCCCGACTTCGAGACCTGGCCGCTGGACGACGCCGCGGTGCTGGGGGCGCTGACGGCCTGGGCTCGCCTGCCCAAGCGCCGCATGCTGATGATGGCTGCCCGCTTCGACGAGTTGCCGCGGCGCTACCCGCGATTCGTGGCGTGGCGCCGTACCTGGGCCCACGTTGTCGAGTGCAGAACGACAACCGTAGACGCCTCGCAGATCCCGACCCTGGTGTTGGCCGGTGCACGCAGCCTTCAACTGGCCGACCGGCTTGCGTGGCGCGGGCATTGGCTGGCCGACGACAGCGAAGTGGCTGAATGGCGCGAAGTGGTTGACGTTTTGATGCAACGATCCGAGGCCGACTTCCCCGCCAACACCCTTGGCATATAGGGCAAGTCCCTAGTCGCACTAGAATCGCGGGTTCGGTATGAAGTACGCCTTGCGTGTGGCTCGTGCCGGATCGGAGCGGATTCCCTGAATCCGACAAATTGTCGTCAAACGTTTGCCTCACTGACCCTCAAGGAATTTTGCAATGAACAAGTCACTCCTGTTGGCCGCCCTGGTTGCTGCCGTCGCCCTGTCTGCTTGCGGCAAGAAGGCCGAAGTGGCCCCTGCGCCGGTGGCCGCTCCTGCCGCAGTGGTTGCCCCCGTTGCCGCCGCCGCCGCCGATGCTGCGTCGGCCGTGGCCGGTGCTGCCACGATCGCCGCCGACGCGGCCGCTTCCGCAGTCGCTGGCGCCGCTTCGGCCGCTGCCGTCGCTGTGAAGGACGCTGCTGTCAAGGCCGCCGACACCGTCAAGAAGTAATCGGTTCGCCGAGCACGCAAAGGCCGCCTTGGGGCGGCCTTTGGCATTGGGCTTCAGTGAACTGCGATCCAGTCGCAGCCCGTGGTGGCGTCGGCGACGGTGAGTTGCGTTGGCGTGGCGCCGAGCGCGCCACGCAATGCGGCCAGCGCCAGTTCGGGCCGGTTGTTCTGTTGGCTAAGGTGCGCCGCCACCACATGGTGCAGGCCATCGTGCCTGCAGGCGTCCAGCAGGGCCGCAGACTGGTGGTTTGCCAGGTGGCCCAGGCGGCCACCGACGCGCCGTTTCAGCCATGCCGGATAGCTGCTGGCGGCCAGCAGCGCCGCGTCATGGTTGGTCTCGAGCAGCAGGGCGTCGCATCCTTGCAGCGCCCGCACGACGTCTGCGGTCGGCTCGCCGATGTCGGTCAAGATGCCGATGCAGTGCTGGCCGTCGCTGCAGGTCAGTTGCAGCGGTTCGGCAGCGTCGTGCGGCACGGCAAACGGCCGCAGCGTCAGGGCGCCGACCACGATCGCGTGGCCGTCGCGTGCGACATGGCATGGGGGTGCGTCGATGGCCTTCGCTGCGGCGTGGGCCCAGGTGCCGGCGCTGGCCCATACCGGCGTGCCGCAGCGCCGCTGCAGCGCCAGTACGCCGCCCACATGGTCGCTGTGTTCGTGGGTGACGAATACCGCGTCGATATCGGTCAGTTGCAGGCCACGTGCGGCCATGCGGCTGGCGAGTTGGCGCAGCGGCAGCCCGCAATCGACGAGTACGCGCGTGGGGCGCGAACCCCCGTGCGGCGCCGAGGCTTGCACCAGCGTCGCGTTGCCGCTGCTGCCACTGCCCAGGCTCGTGAAACGCAGCACCTCGGGCCGCTGTCGCGCGCTACTTCAAGTCATCGACGAGCAGACCGACGATGCGTTGACCCACCGCGCTGTTCTCCGGGCCGCCCTGCGCATTCAGCACCGACACGCTGCTGCGCTCGCCGTCGGCCTTGATGGCGATGCGGTAGCGCAAGGGTGCCGGTGGCGTCTCGGACCGGCCGAAGCTGAGCAGCTTGGCAAAAAAACCGGGCTCGGCCGCGGCGGTGGTCTTCGGATCCACGTAGCGCACGAAGTACACGCCGCTGGCGCGGTCGCGGTCTTCGACGGTAAATCCGCTGCGGTCGAGCGACAGGCCCACGCGTCGCCAGGCGCGGTCAAAGCCCTCGTCGACCTGCAGCGTCGCCGCGGCCTGCCCCGCCACGATGCGGGCGCGCGGCGCGGTCGTCACCGCACTGGCAACCACGCTGCGGGCCACTTCTTCCTTCGCGCCAAGCTTGACCATCAGGCGCGAGAGGAATTCGGCCTCGAGTTCGGGGTCATTGGGCCGATGGGTCCAGGTCGTCTGTTCCTTGCGATCGGTCGTATAGACCTCGATCATGCCGCGATGACTCAGGAACACCTCGCTGCCGTTGGCGCTGCGCTCGACGCGAACGCGAAAGCGGTCGCGCAGGCCGCTGTCGTACAGGGTGTCCAAGGCGCGGCCGATCGTGCGGCGAATGATGTCCTGCGGAATGTTGGCGCGGTTCTCGGCCCAGTCGGTCTCCATGACGCCGGCCTGCGCGTTGTCGACGAGCAGACTGAAGCCACGCTCGCGCCAGAACGCTTGCAGCAGCGGCCACAGCTGTTCGGCCGGCATCGGCACTGTCAGCCAACGCTGATTGCCTTCGCGCACGATGCGCATCTGTCCGATGGAGGTCGGCGCAACCGAGGCCGTGGTGTCGGTCGCGGCGGCAGCGGGGGTCGTCGCGGTGGCCGCCGTGCCGAACGTGCTGGCGCTGACCACGCCGCCGCTCTGCGGCTGGTAGCGGCTGTCGCGCTGGAGCTGCGTCAGGTCGGGTGGTACTTCGAGGCGGGGGGTCTTCGTCGACTGGCTCTTGTAGTCGATCTTGTCGCCCGCCAGGAAGTCGTTGACGGTCGAGCAGGCACCGAGCGCGAGCGCAGCGGTGAGCGCCAGCGCGAGTCGCGGGGCGGAAGGCATGAAAGCGTGTGCAGGGTGCATGGGTGAAGCGGCGCGTTGAGGCGACCGTCGGGCTGAAGACTGGGGGATTCGGACGTAGGGCAGGGCGACGGCGGAGTCGGGCTAGAGCACGCCAGCCTCGCGCAGCGCTTGCTCGAGCGGCGCATGCAGGGACTCGGACAGGCCGACCAGCGGCAGCCGCAGCGCCGGGCCGCAGCGGCCCATGCGCGCCAGCGCCCACTTGACCGGGATCGGATTGGCTTCGACAAACAGTTGCTTGTGCAATGGCAGCAGCTTCAAGTGGATCTCGCTGGCCTGTCTGGCGTTGCCGGCGATGGCGGCGCGGCACAGCTCGGCCATTGCGCGTGGCGCCACGTTGGCCGTCACACTGACATTGCCCTGGCCACCCATCAGCATCAGGGCGATGGCGGTCGGGTCGTCGCCGGAGTAGATCG
>JANOPR010000339.1:0-6238 GCA_031421955.1 Burkholderiales bacterium | reverse complement strand
AAGGCAGTCGCTTGAAGAACTCGATCAGGTCGTCCAGTCCGGCGATGCCGTCGAACTGGCCGCGCATCACGATCGTCGGCGCGCTGATTTGGGCCGGGTCGACGACGGGCAGCCTGGAGCACATGTCGATGTAGGTGCCGTTGGGCATCGAGTCGTCCAGGGCCAGGATCGCGTCGGCGAAGGCTTCGACAGTCGCCGCATCGGCGCAGTCGGGGTGGTCGCGCGAGAAGATCGAGCGTACGAAGGCACGGTCGATCGGCCGGCGCTTCGTGGCCGTGAACTCGGGCAGCTTCTTGCGCCGCTGCACCAGCGTGGGCGCGCCCTCGCCGGTCCAGACGAAGGCGTCCAGGGCCAGGCGCGCGACGCGCTCGGGGTGGGCTTGAGCGAACAGCGCGGCACGCAGCGCGCCCGACGAGATGCCGTAGGTCAGGAAGCTCGTCACGCCGCGGGTGGCGAAGATGTAGTCGGTGGCGGCCTCCAGGTCAGCGGCGCCGTTGGCGATGTCGCAGAAGATGTCGCGCTCCTTGCTGCTGCGGCCGTAGCCCTCCATGTCGACGCACCAGCAGACGAAACCGCGCTCGGCAAACCAGTCCATCACCGACGAATCGGGCCGGCCCGGCACGCTCAGGTCGAAGGTCGGCTGCGACGCCATCGACGAGCCATGCACGAAGAGCACGGCCGGCTTGCCCTCGGGTGAGCCGACGAACTTCTCCCACAGGAACAGGCGCACCTCGCCGTCGGGGGTCTTCTTGGTAGTCCAGTGTTCTTTTCCAGTGATCATGTCGCGATCCAATTTTTGTCGCTGCGCAAGGCGAGCGAGGCAGCAGTTCAAGCAACCGCCGCGGATCCGGCTTTGCCGGTCCGCCAGCGGTGCCCCCTAGAGGGGGAGCGGCGCAGCCGCTACGGGGGTGGGCCTATTTCAGTCAATCTATTTTCGCGCCAGTTTCCTTGACGATGCGCGCCCAGCGGTCGCGTTCCTCGCGGAAGTAGCTGCCGAATTCTGTCGCGGTCGAGCCCACCATCTCGATGCCGGCCTCATTGAAGAAGGTCTTCACCTCGGGCGCGGCCAGGGCAGCCTTCAGCTCTCGCTGCAATCGCTCGATGATCGCCGGCGGCGTGCCCTTGGGCGCCAGCAGCCCCATCCACACGTACGCCGAGTAGCCCTTGAGCCCGCTCTCGGCCAGCGTGGGCACGTCGGGCAAGGCTGGCGAACGGGTCACGCCCGTGGTCGCCAGGGCGCGCAGCTTGCCATCCTTGATGTGCTTGACCATCGCCTGAGTGCCCGGGATCGCCAACTGCACCTGGCCACCGAGCAGGTCTGTAATCGCCTGGCCGCTGCCGCGGTAGGGCACGTGCACCATGTTCACGTCAGCCATCGACGCGAACATGGCCATGAACAGGTGCTGCCCGCTGCCGTTGCCCGAGGAGGCGTAATTCAGCTGGCCCGGCTTCTGTTTGGCCAGCGCCACCAGCTCGGCCACGGTCTTGACCGGCTGCGACGGATGCACCACCAGCACGCCGGGCTCGCGACCCAGCAGCGAGATCGGGGCAAAGTCGTCGATCGGATTGAAGCTGAGCTTGCTGTACAGCGTGGCGCTGATGGCATTGGTCTGCGAGGCCAGCAGCAGGGTGTAGCCGTCCGCGGGCGACTTGGCCACCAGTTCGCTGCCGATCGTCGCGCCTGCGCCCGGCTTGTTGTCGATGATCACCTGCTGGTTCAGGCGCTTGCCGAGTTCCTGCGCGATGGCCCGCGTCGGCCCGTCGACGGCGCCGCCGGGCGAGAACGGCACGATGATCTTGATCGGCCGGTTCGGGTAGTCCTGGGCCTGCGCATTGCCCAGGCACAGCAGGCCGGCCAGAACGGTGGCGGCAAAGCGTAGCGTTGCGGTCGGGGTCATGGAATCTTCTCTCCTCAGCGATGGTTCACGGGTTCAGGAATCGAGATCGATCTTGCGTTCGCGCGCCAGCACGGTCCAGCGTTCGATGTCTTCGCGGATGAACTTGGCAAAGGCTTCCGGCGTCATCGGCGTGGGCTCGATGGCCTCGGCGGCCAGCTTGTCGCGCAGGTCGGGCGCGGCAAGCACCGCATTCAGCGTCTCGTTGAGCGTCTTCAACACCGGCCCTGGCAGGCCCGCGGGGCCGACCACGCCGTACCACTGCAGCGCATCGAAGCCCTTCAATCCGGCCTCGATCATGGTCGGTGTGTCCTTCAGCAAGGGGTGGCGGGCGTTGCCGGTGACGGCCAGCGGTCGCACGCGGCCCGAGCGGATATGCGGCAGCGCCGCGGCCAGGCCAGGGAACATCGCCTGCGTCTGCCCACCCAACAGGTCGGTGAACGCCGGTGCGATGCCGCGATACGGGATGTGCACCGCGAACACGCCGCGTGCCTGCTTGAAAAGCTCCATCGTCAGGTGCGTCAGCGAGCCCTGTCCGGCGGAGCCGTAACTGATGCTTCCCGGGTTCTTGCGCAGGTGCGCAATGAACTGCTCCAGCGTCTGCGCGGGCAATGCGGCGTTGACCACGAGGACGTTGGGCGTGACGCCGATCATGCCCACCGGCGTGAAGTCCTTGACCGCGTCATAGGGCAGCTTGCTGCGCGTGGCCGGGCTCGTGCCGTGGGTGGCGACATAGCCCTGCAGCAGGGTGTAGCCATCGGGCGCGGCTTTCGCCGTGGCCTGGCTGGCGATCGCGCCGCCTGCCCCGCCGATGTTCTCGACCACGAAGGTCTGATTCAGCAGCTTGCCCCAGCGCTCGGTGACGGTGCGGCCGACCAGGTCGCTGCCGCCGCCCGCGGCCACCGGCACGATGTAGCGGATCGGCCGGGCCGGGAAGGCCTGCGCACGCGCTGCGGGCCAGGCCAATGCCGCCGGCAGCGCGGCAATGAGGGTGCGTCGTTGCATGGTGTCGTCTCCTTTAATTCTCGAATCCACCGGCCGCACGCAGGCCCTGTGCGTCAGAGCCCGCCAGCATGGCGATGAAGCGCGCCGCCAGCATGGGCTCGGCGGCCCGCGCACTGAGCGCCGCGGTGTAGACCGTGGCCAGCTCGAAGCGCGACGGCAGCGGCGCCACCAGTTCGACGCCCGCGGTGTAGTTGATCTCGGTCACCTGCGTGCAGCCAATCGATCGCGGCGCGTCACTGGCCGCCAGCTCGCGCATCGCGGTGGCGCCGTTGGGGTAGGTGCGAAAGCGCGGCTGCAGTTCGTCGTGCACGCCGAGCTGGCGCATCAAGTTGGCGAAGTGGATGCCGGCGGTGGATTTGAGCGCATCGGGGAAGTAGATCGCCTGCGCCGCCAGCAGTGCGGCCTTCAGCGCCTCGGGTGTCGACACGTCGGGCCGCGGCGAGCCGCTGCGCACGGCGATACCGGTGTACACGCGGCCGAGTGGCGCGGCGCTGCCGACGCGCAGCGCACCGCTGGCCATCAGCTCATTGACCATCTTGTCGGTGACGATCATCAGGTCGCAGGGCGCGCCGGACAGCAGCGCGTCCTGCATGGCCCCCACCGCGCCAAAGCGCCCGTCGATCTCGGCGCCGGCTTCGGCCCGCAACCGCGGCGCCAGGGCCTTGACCAAGCCCTGCGCGGCGCCGGCGCACAACAGTTGCAAAGTGATTGGCATCAGTCGAATCCCGGGGTCAGTGTGCCACGGCGTTGATGGCGGTGATGATGCGTTCGGCCGTCAGCGGGAGCTCGCGAACGCGAACGCCCAGGGCGTCGAACAGCGCATTGGCGATGGCTGCTGCCGTCGGCCCGAGCGAGGCCTCGCCGGCGCCCAGGGACGGCGCGTCGGAGGGCACCAGGTAAACGTCGACCGCGGGCACTTCGGAGAAGCGCAGGATCGGATACCGCGCCCAGGCGTCGCTGGTGATGCGCTCGGCATCGAATTGCACCGCTTCCTTGAGTGCCCAACTGGTGGCCTGGATGGCACCGCCTTCGATCTGCGCGACGACGCCGTCCGGGTTGACCGCCAGGCCGACGTCGACCGCGATCGTCAACCGGCGTACGAGCAATTGCGCCCCGGCCTGGACTTCGGCGACCACCGCGCACCAGGCGCCATTGCCCTTGTAGCGCGCGAGAGCCAGGCCGCGGCCGCATCCTTCGCCTGGCGGGCGCTTGGACCAGCCGGCGCGCTCGGCCGCGAGGTCGAGCACGGCGCGTGCTCGCGGATCGTGCGCGAGATGGCGTTGCCGCCAGGCCAGCGCATCGCAGCCGCCGGCATGGGCGAGTTCGTCGACGAAGCTCTCGGCGGCAAACACGTTGGCGAAGGCGCCGAGCGCGCGCAGCGCCGAGCTGCGCAGCGGCGCCGTCACCTGGTGGCTCAGCACCTGCCACGCAGGCAGGTCATAGCCTGGAATGGCATTGCGCTCGGCGCCGCCGCCCACGCTCAGCGGCATGTTGATCGGCGGTGGCGCGGCAAACGCCGCCGCCGTCTGCCAGCTGCCGAGCAAGGCCGGGGCCGCGCTGCGCCCGGGCCGGCTGCTGTGGCCGGGGCTCCAGACCTGGTGCCGCCAGTGCAACAGCTGGCCATCGGCATCGAGATCGGCCGCCAACTCGATGCACATCGCCGGGCCGAAAGGCGCCAGCGACAGTTCATCGGCGCGGCTCCAGAGCACGCGCACCGTGCGCCCCGGCGCTTCGCGCGCCAGCCAGGCGGCGTCGAAGGCCACGTCGTCGGCGCCATTGTGGCCATAGCAGCCGGCACCTTCGACATGCTGGACGCGCACGCCGTCGGCATCGACACCGAAGGCCAGCGCGAGGTCGCGCTTCAAGTTGAAGATGCCCTGGCTGTGCGTCCACACATGCAGGCGGTCGCCGTCCCAGCAGGCCAGCGCGCAAGCCGGCGCAATCGAGGCATGGGCGATCCAGGGCTTGGCGTAGCGCGCGCTCAGCGTGGAGGCAATGCCCTTCGCGGGCCGGCTGCCGTGCTCGGCCACGAGTTGAGTCTTCGCCGGCTCGCGCGCCAGCAGGGACGGCGTTGCGAAGTCTTGCGACCAATGCGTGGCGGCCTGCCAGCGCGCCGACTTCGCCAACACCGCAAGCGCATGGTCGGCGTCGCGGCTGCGCGCAGCCAGCAGGCCCAACAGGTGGCCGTCACGGCGGACCGCGGTCACGCCACGGCAGGCAGTTGCCGCCGCGCTATCGACGGCGGTCAACTGCGCATCGGCTTGCGGCGGATGCAGCACGCGGCCATGCAGCAGGTTGGCCGGCTCGAGGTCGTGGATGAAACTGGGTTGGCCTGCCAGTTTGCGCGGCAGGTCGGTGCGCTGCAGCGAGCGACCGACGTTGCGCGCCGCGCTCGGGGGCCCTGAGTCGAGTGCGTCGCTGCGACGCTGCGCGCGCAGGTCGGCGCAGGCCTGGCGCAATGCGCTGCCGCCGTCCTGCACCGACAGGCTGCCCGAAGTCACGCCCTCGTCAGGGCTGGACATCGTGTCGGCGGCGAGCACCTGCACCTGCTCGGGCCGCAGGCCCAGCTCGTCGGCGGCGATCTGCGCCAGCGCGGTCAGGATGCCCTGGCCGAGCTCGACCTTGCCGGTGCGCACCTGCACCGAACCGTCGGGCGCAAACGCAACCCTCATCGACCGGCCAGCGCCGCGCGCTGCACCGCGCGCACGATACGGTTGTGGGCGCCGCAGCGGCACAGGTGGCCGTCGAGCGCGGCTCGCACTTGCGCCTCGCTCGGCCGCGGCTCGCTGCGCAGCAATGCCGCCGCGCCGATCAGCATGCCCGAGCTGCAGTAGCCGCATTGCGCCGCCTGCTCGGCGATGAAAGCCTCGCGCAGGCTCGCGTCGAGGCCTTCGACGGTCGTGACCTCGCGACCCTCGACCGCCGCCAGCGGCGTGATGCACGACGCCGTCGAGCGGCCGTCGACGAGCACCTGGCAGGCGCCGCACTCACCGGCACCGCAGCCGAAGCGTGTGCCCTTCAGCTGCAACTCGTCGCGCAACACGTCGAGCAGCGGCGTATTCGGGTCGGCGTCGAGGGAATGAGGCGTGCCGTTGACGACGAAGCCGATGGCCGGCATCCGCTACTCGGCCTTGGCGCCGGAGACCTTGACGATATGCGCCCACTTCGTGATGTCGTCGTGCATGTACTTGGTGAACTCGTCCACGCCCATCGTCATCGCGGTCGTGCCTTGCGCAGCCCAGGTCCGGCGCACGTCGGGGTTGCCGGTGATCTTGCCGACTTCTGCATTGAGCTTGGCGATGACCGCCGCCGGTGTGCCCTTGGGCGCCATCAGGCCG
>JANOPR010000338.1:0-1792 GCA_031421955.1 Burkholderiales bacterium | reverse complement strand
GCGCCACCGAGAGCGACAACTTGGCGATCAAGGGCGCTGCCAACTTCTACAAGACACGCGGCAAGCACATCGTGACCGTCAAGACGGAGCACAAGGCGGTGCTCGACACCTGCCGTGAATTGGAGCGCCAGGGCTTTGAGGTGACCTACCTCGCGGTTGAAGAGGACGGCTTGCTCGACCTGGCGAAGTTCGAGGCAGCCCTGCGTCCCGACACGATCCTGGCCTCAGTGATGTTCGTCAACAATGAAATCGGCGTCATCCAGGACATCCCAGCCATTGGCAAGCTGTGCCGCGAGCGCGGCGTGATCTTCCACGTCGATGCAGCGCAGGCCACCGGCAAGGTGGCGATCGACCTGGCCACGTTGCCGGTCGACCTGATGAGCCTAGCCTCGCACAAGACCTACGGCCCCAAGGGCATCGGCGCGCTGTACGTGCGCAGGAAGCCCCGCGTGCGCATCGAGGCCCAGATGCATGGCGGGGGCCACGAGCGCGGCATGCGCTCGGGCACACTGCCGACACATCAATGCGTCGGCATGGGCGAGGCCTTTAGGATCGCCCGCGAGGAGATGGGCGTCGAGAGCGAGCGCGTGCGCATGCTGCAGCAGCGGCTGCTGCGAGGCCTGACCGACATCGAACAGGTGTTCATCAATGGCCACGTCGAAAAGCGGGTGCCGCACAACCTGAACATCAGCTTCAACTTCGTCGAGGGCGAGTCGCTGATCATGGGTGTCAAGGGCATCGCGGTAAGTTCGGGTTCGGCCTGCACGTCGGCCAGCCTGGAGCCGAGCTATGTGCTGCGGGCGCTTGGCCGCAGCGACGAACTGGCGCATTCGAGCCTGCGGATGACGATTGGACGGTTCACGACCGAGGCAGAGATCGATTTTGCGATCAGCACATTGAAGGACCGCGTGGCCAAGCTGCGCGACCTTTCGCCGCTGTGGGAGATGTTCAAGGACGGCATCGACATCAGCACGATCCAATGGACCGCGCATTGAACTAGAAGGAGTACTGATATGGCATACAGCGACAAGGTCCTTGACCACTACGAGAACCCGCGCAACGTCGGCTCGTTCGAGAAGGGCGACGAGACGGTTGGCACGGGCATGGTCGGCGCGCCGGCCTGCGGCGACGTGATGAAGTTGCAGATCAAGGTCAATCCGGCCACCGGGCTGATCGAGGACGCCAAGTTCAAGACCTACGGCTGCGGGTCGGCCATCGCGTCGAGTTCGCTGGTCACGGAGTGGGTCAAGGGCAAAACGCTCGACGAGGCGCTGACGATCAAGAACACGCGCATCGCCCAGGAACTGGCGCTGCCGCCGGTGAAGATCCACTGCTCGATCCTGGCCGAGGACGCGATCAAGGCGGCGGTCGAGGACTACAAAGCCAAAAAGGCTCACTGAAGCCCATGCCAGTTACCCTCACCGAGGCTGCCGCACGTCATGTCAGCCGCTACATATCACGTCGTGGCAAAGGCGTCGGCGTGCGCCTGGGTGTCAATACCACCGGTTGCTCGGGCTTGGCGTACAAGCTGGAATATGCCGACGACGTGGCGCCGGAAGACCACATCTTCGAAGCCCACGGGATCAAGGTGCTGATCGACCCGAAGAGCCTGCCCTATCTCGATGGCACCGAGCTGGACTTCGTGCGGGAAGGCCTGAACGAAGGCTTCAAGTTCCACAACCCGCGCGAGAAGGACCGCTGCGGCTGCGGCGAGTCGTTCCGGGTGTGAATGCAGTCTTAGAGATCAAGCCAGAACGCGCCGATCATCCCCAGGTCGTCGCGCTGCTCGACG
>JANOPR010000337.1:0-2432 GCA_031421955.1 Burkholderiales bacterium | reverse complement strand
TTGCAGGCCGCCAGGCTGCCGAAGTGGGCCAGGATCAGTGGCTTGAGCAGGGCTGGCGGTTCGCCGCCGCCGCCCGGCCGCAGGCTGCGCCAGTAGAAGCTGTGGTTCCAGACCTGGGCCGCAAAGTTGAACGTCTTGGCGTTCTCAGCCTGGCCGGCGGTCGAGGCGATGACCTGCTCGAGCGTCATCGCGGCCATCGGCGTGCCGGCCACCAACTTGTTCAGCCCATCGACGTAGCCCTGGTGGTGCTTGCCGTAATGGCAGTTCAGGGTCTGCTCCGAAATCACCGGCGCCAATGCGTCGAGCGCATAGGGCAGCGCCTGCAACTGGTGGGGCGCGGTCGCAGCTTCGGTCATTGGACTTGGCGGCGCAGGTTGGCCTGCGAGGCATCGATCTGCAGGCGCGAGATCTGCGCGCGGCGGTTGACGCTGAGGTTGGTCAGCGTGACGGTGACGCCGTCGCGTTCTGGCACGACGCGGTGAATCACCACCTCCTGCCGGCCGGCCACGACATGCACCTGCTCGAACGACAGCGCGTGGCCTTGTTCGAGCACGCGCTGGTAGCGCTCGCTCAATGCCGGATGGCCGAGCGGGCCGGCCGCCTCGATGTCGCGCAGGCGCTCGCCGATCAATTCGTAGGGGTCGCAATGCAACAGGTGCGCCGCGGCATTGCTGGCCGATCGCCAGACGAAATCGACCACACGGCCATGCTCGCGCACGGCCTGCAGGCGCATCGAGCAGGGTCGCGCGCGCTCAGGATCGGCGGGCGCGCTGGGTGCGCGTTTGTAAAATCCTGCCGCTGACGGTGCTTGCAGTTGCGTGAACATCGGGAGTGCCTCCGTCGGTGTAGGTGCTGCAGCTCGACGCGAGTCGGTCTAGCTGCGGGGCGGGGTCGTCGTGACTCAGGTCTTGCCGAATCGCGCCTTGGCGCCGGCGATGCAGGCGCCCTTGGAGTCACCGGCCAGGGCTTCGCACCGCTCGGCGGCGACCTTGTAGTCGGCATCGCGCTTGGCGTCGCTGGCGTCGGTCTTGGCTTCGCCGATCTGCTTGCCCAGCTTGGCGTCGGCCAGGGCCTTGACCTCGACCGCCTTGGCCTCCTTGACGCAGACATCCTTGGCGTTGCCGGCCTGGTCGTCGCACTGCTCCTTGGCCACGGCGTAGGTCGACTCGGCCTTGGCCACCAGGATCTTGGTCTGGTCGGCGGGCTTGCCGGTGTAGCCGAATTCGAGCTCGGCGAGGGCGACCTTGTCCTTGCCCTTGGCCTGCTGCAGGCAGATGTCCTTGGTGTTGGCGCTGAATGATGCGCAGGCCGCCTTGTCGGCCTTGTAGTCGGCGCTGATGCGCGCCTTGGCAGACTTGTAGTCGGGCTTGCTCATCGTCGCGGCCTGCGCCAGCGGCAACGCCAGCAGAGCGGCGAGCGCGAGCGTGGTCTTCAGCGAAAGGGTCTGGTTCATGGCAATCCTTGTGGATAGGTGGGTAGGTGGGTGAGCGGGTGAGCGGTGCGGCTTACCGGTCGAACGGGACGTGGGCGGCACCGACCAGGTCGCGCAATTCGGCGTCCATCGCGGCGACTGCGAACTGGGTCCAGGCCGCCATGCCGACCGCGGCGAGTGCGCAGGCAACTGCAATGGCCAGGGCGAGGTTGTTCATGGCAGTTTCTTTCGTGAGGATCGGGAGTGGATGCAGCGAGTGTCGCCAGGCTGCCTGGCCGCGCACAGCGGACGGCTTCGCCTCTGGCTGTAGTTGAAGTCCTACGTGCGCCGCGCGATCTGCAGCCTCGGCCCGCATTGCGCGTTCATGGACGCACCCGTGCCGCAAGCCGTGCTCGAGCGCAAGGCGACGCCCAGCGACGAACTGCGCAGCGTCACTGCGCGGTGGTCAGTGCCGATCGAACACGCTCGAGCCGGGCACGCACGTCCGTCGCCACAGCCGCAACCTCGGGGTTGCTGGTCATCTGCAGCACAGCGACCGGATCCATGAAGGCGACGACGAGCCGGCCATCCACCTCCTCGCGCACGACCACGTTGCACGGCAGCAGCAGGCCGATGTCGGGCTCGGCGGTGAGTGCGCGGTGCGCCAGCGGTGGATTGCAGGCGCCGAGGATGCGGTAGGGACGACCGTCTATGCCGAGCTTGGCCTTCATCGTGGCCTGGACATCGATCTCGGTGAGGATGCCAAAGCCCTCGACCTTGAGGGCCTCGGTCACTTTGGCGACGGCCTGAGCAAAGTCCTGCGTGGGCAGCAGTCCGTGGAAGCCGTAACTGGCTGGCCCGGACGGGGTGGCGGCCAAGGGGGTGTCGCTCATCGCGTCGTTCCTCTCACTGAGCCGCCGGCGTGGCCGGCATGCGCTGCGACATCATCTCCATCATCGTCTGCATCATGGCCATGTGGTCCGTCATCATCTGGTGGCGCTTGGCCATGTCGGCGGGCAAC
>JANOPR010000336.1:0-4995 GCA_031421955.1 Burkholderiales bacterium | reverse complement strand
CCACTGGTCGACGCGCAGCGCGGCGCCATCGAAGTCAAGTTTGCGCCGCAGGACGCGCCCGACTTCCTGCGTGAAGACATGACGCTGTCGATCGAGGTCGAGACCGCGCGCCGCGAGCGCGCGTTGGCGGTGCCTGTGGCCGCGCTGCGAGGTGCGGACGCGGCCAGCGCCAGCGTGCTGCTGGCGCGCGACGGCCGCGTCGAGCAGCGCACGGTCAAGCTGGGCCTGCGCACGCTCGACGCCGCCGAGGTACTCGAAGGCCTGGCCGCGGGCGACGTCGTCTTGCTCGGCCCGCCGCTCAAACCCGGCAGCCGCGTGCGCGTCGACACCTCGGCCGAGGCAGATGCCGGCGCGAGCACAATGAGGTCGGGCGTCGACGCCGGCTCGACGATGACGAACGCAATGGCGCGCTGAGGCGCCTGCAGCACGCATGTTCAACGGGCTCGGCTTCGAACGCCGCGTTGCGGTGCGCTTCCTGCGCGAAGGGCGCATGCAAAGCGTGCTGATCATCATCGGCGTCGCCGCCGGCGTCGCGGTGGTGGCCTACATTTCGGCGCTGATCAGCGGCCTGCAAAGCAACACGCTGGCGAAGACGCTGGGCACGCAGGCCCATGTCACGGTGCGCCCGCTCGACGACGTGGTCACGCCCGCGCTGGCGCCGCAGCGCGGCGTCGAGATGCTGACGCAATCGCAGCCGCGTGCGCAGCGCGCGCGCTCGATCGGCAACTGGCAGGCGCTGCTGCCGGTGCTCGAGCGCCTGCCGCAAGTCGCCGCCGTGTCGCCGATGGTCTCGGGCGCCGGCCTGGCCGTGCGCGGCGAAGCCACCAAGTCGATCGCGCTGCTGGGTGTCGACCTCGACCGCTACGACCGCATCGTGCAGCTGCGCTCCAAGGTTGTCGACGGGCAGGCGCGGCTAGGCCCGGGCGAGGGCGTGATCGGGCGCGAACTGGCCGAAGACCTGGGCCTGCGCGTCGGCGACCGCCTCAGCCTCGTCACCGGCAGCGTGACCGACTCGCTGCGCGTCACGGCGCTGGTCGACCTGGGCGTGCGCGATCTTAACCGCCGCACCGTCATCGTGCCGCTGCGCGAGGCGCAGAGCCTGCTCGGCCTGCCCGGCGGCGCGACCACGCTGGACCTGACGCTGGTCGATGTGTGGGCGGCACAGAAACTGGCCGACGAACTGCAGCGCGACTACCCGTACAAGGTCGAAAGCTGGCAGGAAGCCAATGCGCAACTGGTGTCGGCGCTGAACGCGCAGTCGATCAGCACCGCCCTCATTCGCGGCGTGGTCATGATCGTCGTCGTGCTCGGCGTGGCCAGCGTGCTGGTGGTGTCGGTGGTGCAGAAGCGCCGCGAGATCGGCATCCTGCGCGCGATGGGCGCCACCCAGGCGCAGGTGCTGCGCGTGTTCCTGCTGCAGGGCGCCATCGTCGGCGCAATCGGCTCGGCCCTGGGCGTGCTGCTGGCCACGCTGCTGGTGTGGCTGTTCAGCACCTTCGTGCGCGGCTCCGACGGCCTGCCGCTGTTCGTCATCACGCTGGCCCCCGCGCTGGCGCTGCAGATCGCCGGGTTGGCCACGCTGTGCGGCGTGCTCGCGGCGGTGGCGCCGGCCCGCCGCGCCGCCGCGCTCGACCCGGCGCAAGCCATCCGCATGTAGGCCATGGCAGGCAACGCAGGCAGCGCCCCGCTGATCGAGCTCAGCGACATCCGCAAGAGCTACAACGTCGGCCTGCCCAACGAGGCCGAGGTGCTGCACGGCCTGTCGTTTCGCGTCGATCGCGGCGAGTTCGTGGCCTTGATCGGCCCCTCGGGGTCGGGCAAGAGCACGCTGCTCAACATCGTGGGCTTGCTCGAACCTATGACCGCCGGCAGCTACCGCGTCAACGGCGAAGAAGTGAGCGGCATGGACGACGCCGGCCTGACGCTGCGGCGGCGCACGACCCTGGGCTTCGTGTTCCAGTTCCACCACCTGCTGCCGGCCTTCAGCGCGCTCGAGAACGTGACCCTGCCCGGCCTGATGCGCCAGGGCCGCGTCGATGCCGCGATGCGCGAGCACGCGCGCGCGCTGCTGGCGGCGGTGGGCCTGGACAAGGCGATGGACAAGCGCCCGGGCGAACTCTCGGGCGGCATGCAGCAGCGCGTGGCCATCGCGCGCGCGCTGGTGCTGCAACCGGCGCTGGTGCTGGCCGACGAACCCACCGGCAACCTCGACCGCGCCTCGTCGGATGAAGTCTTCGCGTTGCTGCGCGACATGCACGCCAAGCTGGGCACCTCGTTCGTCGTCGTCACGCACGACCCGCAAATGGCCGCGCGATGCGACCGCGTGATCGAGCTCGTCGACGGCAATATCGAGCGCGACGAACCGATCGCGGCGCAGCTGGTGGCCGTCGACAGCAGCGCCGCGCCGGTCTAGAGTGCTGGCACCGGGCTTCAATTGAGGCCCGCCGCGCGGGACACCGGCATGGCGCGTTTCGCCCAGACCTTGCGGCTGGCGCTCCTGTTTGCGCCGCTCTGGCCCGCGGCCATGGCCGCGACGCAGGGCCTGCCTGCGCCCGCGTTCTCTGCCGAAGAAGCCCGGCGCATCGCGAGTCACGGCCCCTGGCCGCCCGCGCTGCGGCCCGACCCGAGCAACCGCGTCTCGGGCAACCCGCAGGCGATCGAACTCGGCCGGCGCCTGTTCAGCGACGCGCGCATGTCGCCGGTGGGCTATATCGGCTGCGTCACCTGCCACCAGCCCGATCGCTCGTTCACCGACGACAAGGCCCGCGCGCATGGCCTGGGAGATTTGCCGCGCAATACACCCGCACTGGCCAACCTGGGCCTGCAGCGCTGGTTCGGCTGGGGCGGCGCCAGCGACAGCCTGTGGATGGCCAGTGCGCGGCCGATCCTGGACAGCCGCGAGTTCGACAGCAACCCAGCCACCGTGGTGCACCTGTTCGTGCGCGACCACGCACTCGACGCCTGCTACCGCCAGGTGTTCCGCTCCTCGCCGCATGCGCAGCCGCAGCGCACGCTCGTCAATGTGGGCAAGGCGCTGGCGGCCTTCCAGGAAACGCTGATCACGGCGCGCACGCCGTTCGACGACTTCCGCGACGCGCTGGCGCGCAACGACGCAGCCGCCGCTGCCCGCTACCCTGCCGCCGCGCAGCGCGGCCTCAAACTGTTCATCGGCAACGCCGGCTGCGCCGGCTGCCACAGCGGGCCCGGCTTCACCGACGCGCAGTTTCACGCCGGCGCGCCACCCGACGACGGCGCGCCCAGCAGCAACGCCGCTGATACCGGGCGCCTGGACGATGTGCGCCGGCTCTTGGCCAACCCGCTCAACCTGCTCGGGCCGCACAACGACAGCCCCGGCAGCGCGCGCGCCGCGGCCACACGCGGGTTGCGCGCCAGTGAAACCCTGCGCGGGCGCTTCCGCACCCCGGGCTTGCGCAACGTGGCCCACACCGCGCCCTACCTGCACGACGGCCGCGTCGAGCGCCTGCACGACGCGCTGCAGCATCAGCGCCTCGCCACCGGCGCCGCGCCGCTGACGAGCGCGCAGGTGAATGACCTGGCCACGTTCCTGGCCAGCCTGAGCGACGCCCACGGCGAGCGCCGGCCCTGGGACACCCGCGGCCTCACGGGCTGCCCGTAGCCCGCGCCGGGCCGGCGTCAGTTGCGGCGGGCACTAGCACGGCGCAGGCCGGTTCTGCGCTTCGCGAGCACCCCACTTCCCCCGATGCGCTGCCCCAGGCGCTGCGGCTAGCATCGCTGCATGTTCCTTGCCAACCTGATGGGGCTGCTGCTCTCGTTCATTGCCCGCATCGTCACGGGCACGCAGGGGCACTGGAAGGGTTGCCCACCGAGCGCCGACCAGCGCATCTACTTTGCCAACCACCAGAGCCACTTCGACCTGGTACTGATCTGGGCCGCGCTGCCCAAGGACCTGCGCACCACCACGCGGCCGATCGCGGCCAAGGACTACTGGACTTCGAGCCCCTTCAAGCACTGGATCACGCGCGCGGTGTTCAACGCGGTGTACGTCAACCGCTCGCGCGCCGCGGCCCATGCCGGGACCGGCGGCGAAGAACAGGACCCGCTGGAGCCGCTGGTCGAGGCCTTGACGAATGGCGATTCACTGATCATGTTTCCCGAAGGCACGCGCAGCAACAAGGGCGAGCCGATGCCCTTCAAGAGCGGCCTGTTCCACCTGGCCGCACAGTTCCCGCAGGTGCAGCTGGTGCCGGCCTGGATCGACAACGTGCAGCGCGTGATGCCCAAGGGCGAAGTCGTGCCGGTGCCGATCCTGTGCACGGTGACGTTCGGCGCGCCGCTGCACCTGGGGCCCGAGGAAGACAAGCGCGACTTCCTCGAGCGCGCGCGCGACGCCGTGATCGCCCTGCGTCCGCGCGCGTCATGAGCGCGCCGGGCCGCCCCAAGCGCCATACCGCAGCGCGCAGCGCGCAGGTTGCCTGATGAGCTTCAGCGCGCTGCGCAAGCTCGGCGTCGACGACCAGGTCGCGCTGCTGTTCGCCATCCTGATCGGCACCCTGGCGCTGGTCTCGCTGGCCACCCTGCTGCTCGCGTTGCGCGGGCGCTCCGGCGAGCGCAGCGCGACCGCCGGACGCTTCCGCGGCGACTTGCGCGCGGCGTGGATCGGCACCGTGCTGTTCTGGCTGGCCTGGATCACGGGGCCGGTCGGCGCCACGCTGTTCTTCGGCCTGTTCTCGTTTCTCGTGCTGCGCGAGTTCATCACCCTGCAGCACACCCGCCGCAGCGACCACCGCAGCCTGATCGTGGCCTTCTTCTTCGTGCTGCCGCTGCAGTACGTGATCGTCGCCACGCGCCACTTCGATCTGTTCACGGTCTTCATCCCGGTCTATGTGTTCCTGGCCATTCCCGTGCTCAGCGCCATGGCCGGCGACCCGCATCGCTTTCTGGAGCGCAACGCCAAGATCCAATGGGGCATCGTGGTCTGCGTCTACGGCCTCTCGCATGCACCGGCGCTGCTGC
>JANOPR010000335.1:0-3453 GCA_031421955.1 Burkholderiales bacterium | reverse complement strand
TTTTGAGCTTCCACCATGCCGCGCAACTCACCGATCCTCTGCGACGCAATCCTATTGACCGTTGCGGTTGTGCCGGACACGTGGCGCATTTCGGCAGTGACTTGGCTCTTCAGCTCGGCGATGCGAGTCTCGAGTTCAATGCGCACCGGATGGTTGCTGCCAAAGTTTGCACTGACTTCCACCAGGCGTGTCTCGGCACGCGCCAACTCGGCCCTGAGGGCCTGAACCGCCGCGCTCTGTTGAACGTCGACCGAGGTCTCAGTACCCGCATTGCGTTGCCTGCTCGACGTATCGGCGGAATCGGCAAGTGCGCTGGCCAGCGCTCCTTCCAGCGCATTGAGACGCGCAAACTCCTGATCCACACGCTCGCTGGAGACAAGGATTCCGCGCTTTTGCTGGAAGGCAGACAGCTTGGCCTGCGCCGCATCCAACTCGCCTCTCAAGGCCTTCTGCCGCTCGTCGAAGAACGACGCGAACTCTCGTGCCGGGCCGATACGCAACTCGACGCTCAAGTCAATGAATGCACGGGCGAAGGTGTTGGCGGCCGCGGCGGCAAACTTGGGATCGTTGCCGGTGAATGACACATTCATCAAAGCACTGGCGCGACCAGGTTCGACCAGCAAGCCCGCCTGCAGGATGCTGCCGAAGTAGGATTCGATCGGAATCCGCCCGTCGGTCGCTTCTCGCCACTGCGCCACCGCAGACGCGTTCTCAGTAAGGCCCAGCATCTTGACGACTCGGCCCGACACGCGATCACTGCGCATGATCTCCGTCTGGGTTGCCATGAAAGCAGGACCAACCAGCATCGGCGCCAACGTAGCAACGAGCGGGTCAGCCCGCACGTCGAGCAACAACGACGTCTCAGCCGTGTACTGCTTGGGCAGCTCTCTGCTGACCACGAACGTGGCGCCCAGCACGAGCACAAAAATGCCAAGGACGATCCACCACCGCAGCCGCAGCACGACCAGGAACTGGCGCAAGTTCATGTCCACTCCTAGAACACCGATTCGCGCACGAACACAATGTCGTCCGGGCGCAGCATATCGGTCATCGCCGGCTCGATTTCGCGCATGGTGCCACTCGCGTCCTTGCGGCTGACGCGCAGACCGCGGGCTGTGCCACGAAGCGTCAGGCCGCCGGCACTGGCCAACGCCTGCATGACCGTCATGTTGCGCTCCAGGCGCATGGCGCCCGGGCGCTGCACCTCGCCGTACATATAGATTGTCGGCGCGCGTTCGGCCCAGACCACGTCGCCGTTCTTCAGCAGCACATCGGCACTGCGGCGATTGGGACCGAACACAGTAGGTAGATCGACCTCGGCCCGAAACGGCTGGCCGTTGCGCGTACCAACCACGACAACCAAGTCACTGGCCCCAGGCGACAGGCCGCCCGCGGTCGCAACGATGTCTGTCAGATGCACCTCACCGGTCTCGAGTGGGTAGCGTCCCGGACGCCCAAACTGACCCAAGACCGAGACTTGGTTGCCGCGTGCCGCCACGACGTTGATTGAAACCTGCGGCTGATTGACGAAGTTTCCGGCGCGCAGTCCGGTGGCGATACGCTGCTCGGCTTCTGCCACGGTCAAACCGGCCAGATTGACGCTGCCCAATAGCGGGTACGAAATGACGCCCGCCTCGCTGATGCGAGTCTCAAGCGACAAGTCGGGGCTTTGGAACACCGTGATTCGGATCGTGTCGCCCAGCGCCAGCCGGTACTGCGCCGCCGTTGCCGACACGGGCGGCTGCGTAGTCTGTGCCGGGGCTGGCGTGATCGTGACCACCATGGCCAGCGCCGCGAGTCCAGTGCGAAGGTGCGCCGAGAAGATACTCATTTCAGCCCCATTCCCTTTCGGATGGCGGCGGCGTCCACGCCGCTCGCAGGTTTTACCGCTGCGTCAGCCATTGCCGCCGCGCTGGCTGCAGCGGCACCGGTGCCAAGACCCAGCCCTGTGTTGATTGACTGGGCGTCGCGAGCCGCGGCGGAAGCCGCGACCTCGGCCGCCGTCGGTGGCTTGACGACCTCAGCCGCGACAGGGGCGGCGTCGGCAAACTTGCCCACATAGGCAATCTTGGCCGAGCCGCGCAGGGCTTTCAAGTCATCAGCCACGATCTTGCGCTTGCGCTCGTTGAGCAGGAATTGCTCGATGGCCTTGCCTGCGTGCGCTTCATCGACCGGCTGCACACTCGAGCCAGCCAGCACCACCACCTGTGCGCCGGTCGGTGTGGGGTTGAGCATCGCCTGCCCGTCCTTGAGCTTGGCCAGTGCCGGCAGCGCGCCCAGGGGCAACTGCTCTGCCGCGCGCACCGCCTGGTTGGCGGAGAACGCAATGTTGTTGACCTTCAGGTACTCGACAAATTCGTTGATGTTCTTTGCCGCCTGCAACTTGCTGCGCAGCGCATCGACCTGCCCGGGCGCCACCTCGATGGCCAGTTCCTGCAGCTGGTAGACCCTGCGCTCTCTGAACAAAGCCGGGTTGTCGTCGTAGTATTTCTTGATCTCCGCCGGCGTCGGCTTGGTGGCACCCTCGCCGATCTGTTCGACATAGGCGCGCGAAACGATGTCTCGTCGCGCCGCTTCGATGGCCTGCATCACGCGCGGATTACGGTCGACCTTCATCTCGGCCGCCTTTTGCAGGGCCAACTCCTGATCAATCAGTCGCTCCAGCGCCCGGCGACTGGCTTCATCAGCCTGCTCGGGCTTCACACCCCGCTGCTGCTGCAAGGCGGCATTGATCTGATGGACCGTGATCTCTTCGCGGTTCACCTTGGCCGCAGTCTGCGTGGCGGGCTTTTCTTTCTGGTCGCCGCATGCGGACAACAAGGCCGCAGACGTCACCAACACCAACGCGATCCAGGCTCGGAGGGCTGTAGCTTCAACGACTGCGACACTCATCATTCAAGGACTCCCGGGCAGAGCACACTACAACGGTTGCCATTGCGCCAACCACCCCGCGGCAATCAAGCCCGCCGCGCAGCCTGTCGAGTGTAGCGATCGTGCGCCTGCGACCCGGCACCCAATTACAGGGGTATGGGCGCGAACCACCTCGTGAATCGTCATAAACGCACAGTGTGGCATCCGCAAGCCACCCCATGCAGGGACCCTCTGGCGTTGATTCGGTTCCCGCGGCCCACTCGGCCACGGGAGTGCGTCCATCCCTAGCAGCGAACCCCTACATGCAGCGCGACGACCCCACCCAACAGATTGTGCACATCGACATGACCGAAGCCGGCCGCTTTCATCATCGATTTCAGCGTGGCCTGGTCAGGGTGCATGCGGATCGACTCGGCGAGATAGCGGTAACTGTCGCCGTCACCAGCAACCCACCACCCCAACTTAGGCAGCACGTTGAACGAATACCAGTCGTAGATCCCGGCCAGCGGCGCTGCGATCTTGGAAAACTCGAGTACGAGCAAGCGCCCGCCGTGGCGCAATACGCGCGCCATCTCGGCCAGC
>JANOPR010000334.1:0-2569 GCA_031421955.1 Burkholderiales bacterium | reverse complement strand
TCGAAAATCGCGCTCGGCGCGCAGGAAGGCGAGCGCGTCTTCGTCGCGACCCGCGCCCTCGATCTCGCCGGCCAGCGTCAGCGCCATGCGCGCCTGGCCGATGTGGTCGAGCGCAATGTTCGTCAGCGCGATGTCCTCTTCAAGCACCGGCGCGTGCCCGCACCACTCGGCCAGGCGCTGCGCGTGGATCAGGCAGCTATCGCCGATGCGCAGCAGGTACTGCACCGCAGGGTCGCGAGACACTTTGATCGAGGCTTGCATGGCTTCACATGTGGTCAACCGAGTCGGGCAGCTTGTAGAACGTGGGGTGGCGGTAGACCTTGTCTTCCATCGGGTCGAAGTACATCGCCTTGTCGCCCGGGTCGCTGGCCACGATCTGGTCGCTGCGAACGACCCACACGCTGCAGCCTTCCTGGCGCCGGGTGTAGACATCGCGCGCCAGCTGGATCGCGAGCTGCGCGTCGGCCGCATGCAGGCTGCCGCAATGCTTGTGGTCCAGGCCGGCGCGGGTGCGCACGAAGACTTCCCAGAGTGGCCACTCGGTCGCCGGCTCCATGACGGGCAGCGCCGCTGTCGTGTCGCTCATCAGGCAACCTCCGTCAATCTGTGCTTGGCGGCATGCGCCAACGCCGCCGCGCGCACCCAGGCGCCGTCCTCCCAGGCCTTGACTCGCGCAGCCAGTCGCTCGCGATTGCAGGCGCCGTCGCCGCCCACCACGCGCCAGAACTCGCTCCAGTCGATGGCGCCGAAATCCCAATGCCCGCGCTCGTCGTTCCACTTCAGGTCCGGGTCGGGCAGCGTCACGCCCAGCACCTTGGCCTGCTCGACCGCGGCGTCGACGAACTTCTGCCGCAGCGTGTCGTTGCTGATGCGCTTGATGCCCCAGCGCATGCCCTGCGCCGAGTTCGGGCTCTGGTCGTCGGGCGGGCCGAACATCATCAGGCAGGGCCACCACCAGCGGTTGACGGCGTCCTGCACCATCGCTCGTTGAGCGTCGGTGCCGTCCTTCATCATCACGCGCAGGCTGTCGAAGCCCTGGCGCTGGTGGAAGCTCTCTTCGCGGCAGATGCGGATCATCGCCCGCGCATACGGCGCGTAAGAGCAGCGGCAGATCGGCACCTGGTTCATGATCGCCGCGCCGTCGACCAGCCAGCCGATCGTGCCGATGTCGGCCCAGGTGAGCGTGGGGTAGTTGAAGATCGAGCTGTACTTGGCACGGCCGGTGTGCAGCGCGTCGATCATCTGGTCGCGGCTGGTGCCCAGCGTTTCGGCCGCGGCGTACAGGTACAAGCCGTGGCCGGCCTCGTCCTGCACCTTGGCCAGCAGGATCGCCTTGCGCTTCAACGTGGGCGCGCGGCCGATCCAGTTGCCTTCGGGCAGCATGCCGACGATCTCGGAGTGCGCATGCTGACTGATCTGGCGCAGCAACGTCTTGCGGTAGTTGTCGGGCATCCAGTCCTTGGCCTCGATGAATTCGCCCTCGTCGATGCGCACATCGAAGCGCTGCTGCTGCCCGGCGTCCTCGACCGCGGATCGTTCGTCCTTGGGTGCGGTATCCATGGCTTGCGTGTACATGCGCCCCTCCCTACTTGGTTCTTTTATCGATTACGCGCCTGGCCTTGCCGACCAGCGTGCGCTCGATCGAGTCGGGCGCGCCCACGCTGACCGTGGCGCTGACGCCGATCAGGGTCTTGATGCGCTGCTGCAGCGCGCCGGCCACCGCGGCGCGGTCGGCGCGGGCATGCGGCGGCAGCAATTCGCACAGCACCTGCATCTCGTCCAGATGCCCCTGGCGCGTCACGACCAACTGGTACTGGCCCGAGAGCTGCCCGTGCTGCAACACCAGCTCCTCGATCTGCGTCGGGAAGACGTTGACGCCGCGGATGATCAGCATGTCGTCGCTGCGGCCGACGATCTTGCCCATGCGGCGCATCGAGCGCGCGGTCGGCGGCAGCAGGCGCGTCAGGTCGCGCGTGCGGTACCGGATCACCGGCAGTGCCTGCTTGGTCAGCGTGGTGAAGACCAGTTCGCCCTCAGCACTGCCCGCTCTTTCGTCATACGGCAACACCGCGCCGGTCTCGGGGTCGACGATCTCGGGATAAAAATGGTCTTCCCAGACCACCGGGCCGTCCTTTGTTTCGATGCACTCGCTGGCCACGCCCGGGCCCATCACTTCCGAAAGGCCGTAGATATCGACTGCATCGAGCCCGGCGCGCACCTCGATGTCGTGGCGCTTCGCTTCCGTCCAGGGCTCGGCGCCGAAGATGCCGACCTTGAGCGAACTCGCGCGCGGGTCCAGGCCCTGGCGCAGCATTTCTTCCACGATCACCTGCATGTAGCTGGGCGTGACCATGATGATGTCGGGCCGCAAGTCGGTGATCAGTTGCACCTGCTTCTCGGTCTGCCCGCCCGACATCGGAACCACGGTGCAGCCGAGCTTCTCGGCGCCGTAATGCGCGCCCAGGCCGCCGGTGAAGAGGCCGTAGCCGTAGGCCACATGCACGATGTCGCCGGCGCGCCCGCCGGCGGCGCGGATCGAGCGCGCCACCAGGTCGGCCCAGGTGTCGAT
>JANOPR010000333.1:0-7245 GCA_031421955.1 Burkholderiales bacterium | reverse complement strand
CGAACACGCCGACCGGGCCGTTCCACACGATCGTGCCCGCGGCCTTGAGCTGCGCGGCGAGTTGCGCCGCCGTCTCGGGGCCGATGTCGAGGATCAGGTCGTCGTCGGCGACGTCCTTGGCGGCCTTGGTCGTGGCCTTTGCGTCGGCAGCGAAGGACTTGGCCGTGACCACGTCCGTCGGGATCGGCACCGCGGCGCCGCGCGCCTTCATGGCCTCGATCACAGCCTTCGCGTCACCCACCAGACTGGCCTCGGCCAGGCTCTTGCCGATCGGCATGCCGGCGGCGAGCAGGAAGGTGTTGGCAATGCCGCCGCCGACGATCAGGCCGTCGACCTTGGTCGCCAGGCTCTGCAGGATCGACAGCTTGGTGCTTACCTTGGAGCCGGCGACGATGGCCACGAGCGGGCGCTTGGGATTGGCCAACGCCTTGGTGACGGCGTCGATCTCGGCCGCCAGCAGCGGCCCGGCGCAGGCCACCTTGGCGAACTCGGCGATGCCGTAGGTGCTGGCCTCGGCGCGGTGCGCGGTGCCAAAAGCGTCGTGAACGAAGATGTCGCACAGCGCGGCCATCTTCTTGGCCAGCGCCGAATCGTTCTTCTTCTCGCCGACGTTGACGCGGCAGTTCTCGAGCAGCACCACCTGACCCGGCGCCACGTCGACGCCGGCAATCCAGTTCGCCACCAGCGGCACGTTGCGCCCAAGCAACTCGCCCAGGCGTGCGGCCACCGGCGCCAGCGAATCCGCCGGCTTGAACGCGCCTTCGGTCGGACGGCCCAGGTGCGAGGTGACCATCACGGCGGCGCCGGCTTCGAGCGCCATGCGGATGCATGGCAGCGAGGCGCGGATGCGGGTGTCTTCGGTGATCCGCCCGGCGTCGTCCTGCGGCACATTCAGGTCGGCGCGGATGAACACGCGTTGGCCGACGACGCTGCCCTGGGCAATGAGGTCGGCAAAGCGGATGACGTTCATGACCGCGATTCTAGGATTCACCAGCCCCAGCCGAGCTTGAGCACGAGCAAGACCGCGGTGCCGCTGAGGATGGTGCCCAGGATATCGCGACGCCAGAAGTAGTAGGCGCTGGCCACGGCCACCGCGGGCAGGCGCGCGTCGCGCCAAGTGTCGATCAGCTGGCCCTGCGTCAGCACGATCTCGGGCGCGACCACCGCCACCAGCGCCGCCAGCGGCGCGTAGCGCAGCCCGCGCATCAGCCAGGCGGGAATCGGCAACTCGCGCGCGGGCAGCAGGAAGAAGGCGCGCGTCACCAGCGTCAGCACAGCCAGGCCGAGGATCGTGATCACGGCGTCGGTGGTGCTCATCATGTCAGTACGCGCCGTGCCGTCCCAAGGGACTGACGCGCCCCCGCGGGGGGCAGCGAACGAAGTGAGCGTGGGGGCTGCTTCATGTGAGGTCATCCTCCGGTTCAATCCGCCGCGGCGCGCTGTGATCCATCAGCAGCCCGATGGCGACGGCCGCCGCGATCGCCACGAGGATATTGAGCTTGAGTGGCAGGCCGTAGGCCGCAACAGCCGCGCAGCCGGCCACGGCTGCAGCAATCAGCGTGGCGCGCGTCGACACCAGCGCGTAGAGCAGACCGAGCAGGGCCAGCGTGCCGGCGAATCCCAGCCCCCAGGCGTCGGGGATGCGCTCGCCCAACACGATGCCGGCCAGCGACGGCAACTGCCAAGCGAGCCAGTTCGTGACCACGCCGCCCCAGAAGTACGGCAGTTGCTCGGGCGCCGGGCGCGGCACCGGAAAGCGGCGCATGAAAATGACGTAATTCAGGTCGGCGACGAAGTAGCCCATGCGCAGCCGCTGCGCCAGGGGCAGGTGCGCCACATAGGGCCGCCAGCCGGCGCTGAAGACCACGAAGCGCAAATTGACGCACAAGGCGGTGGCCCAGATCACCCAGATCGGCGCGCCGCTGGTCATCAGCGGCAGCACCGCAAGTTGCGCGCTGCCGGCAAAGACGATCAGCGACATGAGCACTGCCACGGGCAGCGGCAGCCCGCTCTTGGCCATCGCCACGCCCGTCACGAGGCCCCAGGCAGCGATGCCCAGCGCCACGCCGCTCATCTCGCGGGCGCCGCGCGCGAATTCGGGGTGGCGCCAGCTCGGCGCGGACGCGGGTGGCTCGTCGGTCATGCAGGCATTGTCGCCAGCATCCCCTGCCCTGCGTCGGCGCGCGGCCAGTGGAGATTCACAACGCCAAGCTGCGGCGCGTTGTCACGGGCCGCGCGACGGACTGCCTCAGGAGCTTTGTTTCTTGGCCTTGGCCGGCTTCTTGGTCGCCGCGTCGGCGGGCACTGCGTCGTCGGCCTTCTTGGCCAGTTCCGGTGCCTCGGCCTTGGGGCCCGCGTCGACGGCGACGCCACCCTGCGGCGGTACGGCATCGATCTTGTTCTCGCGCATGTAGTCGTTCATCTCGCGCCAGCCGGCGAACATCGCGGCCTTCTCGGCGCGCTTGTTCAGCGCGAAGCAGTCCTCGATGGCGCGGCCGGCATGGCGACACGCAGCACCGACGGCCTTGCCATCGGCTTCCTTGCGCGCGGCGATGCTCTCGGGTGACTCGTCGCCGAACAGGCCACAACCGCCGAGCAGAAGCATCGACGCGAGCAGGGCGGCAGTGAGGTGGAGGCGACGCATGGCGTGACTTGCAGGGGCTGTGTCGTGCATATCGGCGTCTGCCGCTGCGACTTGAGCTGCAGGCCTGCGCTGGCACTGCGCCCGATGCGGTCAACGTGAAGCCAGGAATGCAGCCACCGGCTGGCGCCGCCCACCGGGGCGTTGCAACTCCAGCAGCTCCAAGGCACGGCCGTCGCCGCAGCGCACGCGCAGGCCGCCGGCGTGGCGCTGCAGCGCACCGGATTCGGCATCGAAGCCAGCACTCACGTGCGCACGCCAGACCTTGACCGGCTGGCCGTCGAAATCGAAGTGGCAACCGGGCTGGGGGTCAAAGGCTCGCAAGCGCCGCTCGATCTCGGCGGCCGGGCAACGCCAGTCGATCGCGGCCTCGGCCTTGCTCAACTTGTGGGCGTAGGTGACGCCTTCGGTCGGTTGCGAGGTAGGCCGCAGCGCACCCTGGCCGGCGTCGGCAAGGGCCTGCAGCACCAAGGTGGCGCCGAGGTCGGCCAGGCGCTCCAGCAGGCTGCCCGACGTGTCACCGGCGCGGATCGGCTCACGGGCAATCAGCAGCATGTCACCGGTGTCCAGCCCGGCGTCCATCTGCATGATGGTGATGCCGGTCTGCGCGTCACCGGCTTCGATGGCCCGCTGGATCGGCGCCGCGCCGCGCCAGCGCGGCAGCAGCGAAGCGTGGATGTTCAGGCAACCCAGCCGCGGCAACTCGAGCAACCACCGCGGCAGGATCAGGCCGTAGGCCGCGACGACGATGACGTCGGGCCGCGCGGCCCGCAGCGCCTCGCGCGCACTTTGCGCGTCGGCAGCAAAGCGCCCGTCGAGCTTCAAGCCCTGGGGCTGGGCCACGGGCAAGCCGTCCTGCTGCGCCAGCTGCTTGACCGCGGAGGCATGCAGCCTGAGGCCGCGGCCCGCCGGACGGTCGGGCTGCGTCAGCACCAGCGGCACCGCATGGCCAGCGGCCTGGATCGCCGCCAGCGCAGTCGCCGCGAATGGCGGCGTGCCCGCAAACACGACACGCAACGCGCTCATCACGTGCGCAGCGCCTCATCGCGCTGCTTCTTCAGCATCTTGGTCTTGATGCGATTGCGCTTCAGTGGGCTCAGGTACTCGACGAAGACCTTGCCGAGCAGGTGGTCCATCTCATGCTGCACACACACCGCCTCCAGACCTTCGGCCGCGAACTCGTAGGACTTGCCGTCGCGGCCCAGCGCCTGCACGGTGACGCGTGCGTGGCGCGGTACCTTGTCGTAGACCTGTGGCACCGACAGGCAACCCTCGTCGCCAAAGACCATCTCCTCGCTGAAGGCGAGCAGTCGCGGGTTGATCAGCACGCGCGGCCTGTCGCGGGTGTCGGACGTGTCGATCACGATCACACACTCGTGCACGTCGACCTGCGTCGCGGCCAGGCCCACGCCGTCGGCCTCGTACATCGTGGCCAGCATGTCGTCGACCAGGGTGCGAATGCGTGCGTCGACCGCCGCGACCGGCTTGGCGACCTTGTGCAGGCGGGGATCGGGGTAGCAAAGGATTGGCAACAGGCTCATGATTCGTGAAAACATGCACACCCTGGCGGGCAACAACCAAGCGTGCGAAGCGCGCAACGGCGGGGTTCGTGAAAGGCGCCACGCCGGGCAGTTGCACGCGGCACTTTCATTGCGATATCAAGGGTTTAGAGGCAGAATCTGTGAAACCGTATGAGCATTTTCGCTGGCTTGGCCGAGGGCCGCTGGTGCGAAGCTCAAAGACCTCCAAGACCTGACAACGGCGCCATTTTCTCATCGCTGCCGACGCCGACAGCGGCCCGGGGAGACTCAGTTCATGATCCGAAGCCACGCCAGCCGCCTTGCCTCCACCGCCGTTGCCTGCAGCCTGCTGCTGGCCGTCGCCAGTGCGCATGCGGTGAACTACCCGGTCACGCCGCAGCACCGCAGCACCGCACAACAAGGTGCGCAGACCGGCGTGCCGCTGTCCGAGTTGGCGCCCAATGCGCCCGACTCGCACACCGTCAAGACCGGCGACACGCTGTGGGACATCTCCAAGCTGTTCCTGAAGAGCCCCTGGCGCTGGCCCGAGTTGTGGGGCATGAACCTTGACCAGATCCGCAACCCGCACCTGATCTACCCGGGGCAGTTGCTGGTGCTCGACAAGTCAGGCGGGCGCGCGCGCCTGACACTGGCCCAGGGCGCCCCGGAGAACACTGTCAAGTTGAGCCCGCGCGTGCGCAGCGAAGCGTTGGGCAGTGGCGGCGTGCCGTCCGTGCCGATGCACCTGATCGCGCCGTTCCTCAACGAGGGCGTGGTCTTCAGCGCCAATGAACTCGAGCGTGCGCCACGCGTCGTCGCCGCACCGGAAGGCCGCGTGATGATGGGCCGCGGCGATAAGGCCTACGTGCTCGGCGATCTGGCGGGCCTGCGCGACTGGCGCGTCTTCCGCCAAGCCACGCCGCTGCGCGACCCGACGACCAAGGAAATCCTCGGCTACGAGGCCCGCTTCCTCGGCACCGCCGCCTACACACGCGAGGGCGGCAGCACCGCCTCAGCGGACGGCAAGTCCACGCTGGCCGTGCCGGCGACATTCGAGTTGCTGAGCGTCAAGGAAGAAGTCGGCGTGGGCGACCGCCTGGCGCCGCTGCCTGCGCGCGACTACAGCAACTACGCGCCGCATGCGCCGGCCAAGCCGATCGCCGGCCAGATCATCTCCGTGTACGGCGAGTCCCTGATCGCAGGTCAGAACCAGGTGGTCGCCATCAATCGCGGTGCCCAGGACGGCGTCGAGCGCGGCCATGTGCTGGCCCTGCTGCGCGACGGCGCGCTGGTCACGGATCGCACGGCTGGCCGGCCGACGCAGCTCAAGCTGCCCGACGAGCGCCACGGGCTGTTGTTCGTGTTCAGTGTCTTCGACCGCGTCTCGTATGGCCTGGTGCTGCAGGTGCAGCAGCCCGTGACCGCGGGCGACCGCTTCAGCCAGCCCTGACGCGCTGGCCAGCCGACGCCGACCCGAACCCGGCGTGCGGTGGGCCCTGACGACCTCGCCACCTGGTTGCGCCTGCTGCGCACCCCAGGCGTCGGCCGCGAGTCCGCACGGCGCCTGCTCGCCGCCTGCGGCTCTCCAGATGCCGTGTTCGCTGCGCGGCCCGCGGCGCTGCGCGAATTGGTCGGCACGGCTGTCGCCACAGCGCTGGCCACGCCGCCCACTGCACATACTGAACAGCTTGCGGCCACCCAGGCCTGGCTCGCCGCCGGCCCAACGCACAGTGTCCTGACGCTGGGGGATTCAGCGTATCCGGCGGCCCTGCTCGAGACCGCCGACCCGCCACTGCTGCTCTACGCCCAGGGCCGTGTCGACCTGCTGCGCGCGCCGGCGCTGGCGATCGTCGGCAGTCGCAGTCCGACGCCGCAGGGGAAGGACAACGCCCGGGCGTTCGCGCAGCACCTGAGCCGCGCCGGCGTGACCATCGTGTCGGGCATGGCCCTGGGCATCGACGGCGCGGCGCATGAAGGCGGCCTGGACGGCCACGGCAGCACGATCGCCGTGGTGGGCACCGGCCTGGACCGCATCTACCCCGCGCGCCATCGCGCGCTGGCGCATCGAATCGCCAAGGAGGGCTTGCTGCTGTCGGAGTTCGAGCTCGGCACACCGCCGCTGCCGGAGCACTTTCCGCAGCGCAACCGCCTGATCGCCGGGCTGGCGCGCGGCACATTGGTCGTCGAAGCCGCGCTGCAATCCGGGTCGCTGATCACGGCGCGGCAGGCCCTGGAGGCGGGGCGCGAAGTCTTTGCGATTCCCGGGTCGATCCATTCGCCCCAGTCGCGCGGCTGTCACGCCCTGATCAAGCAGGGCGCCAAGCTGGTCGATTCCGCGGACGACATCCTGGGCGAGTTGAACTGGTCAGCCGCCTCGCCGGCCCCATCGCCAAGCGATGCCGCGCCGGGCAGTGACGACGACGCGCTGCTCGCGGCCCTGGGCCACGACCCTGTCACGCTCGACGCGTTGCTCGCTCGCACCGGTGAGTCAGCCGCCACGCTCAGCGCTCGCCTGCTCGAACTCGAGCTCGACGGCCGCGTCGCGCGCCTGCCCGGTGGCCTTTACCAGCGGCGAGAGCAATCGTGAAAATCGCTGCGGTATAGTCAATCCATGTTTGACGTGCTGGTGTACTTGTACGAAAACTACTGGCGCCCGGACGCATGCCCGGACCACGCCAAGCTGACGCGAAAGCTGTCGGCGGTGGGATTCGAAAGTGACGAAATTCAGGAAGCCTTGTCCTGGCTCGATGGCTTGGCCAGCACGGCCGAAGCCTATAGCGGCCAGCAAAGCGCGGACGCGATGCGCGTCTACTCCCCGGCGGAACAGGAACTGCTCGGTGAGGAATCGATCGGCTTCGTCAGCTTCCTCGAGTCGGCCGGCGTGTTGCCCCCGCCGATGCGCGAAATGGTCGTCGACCGCGCCACCGCCATCGGCGCCACGCCGATCGACCTCGACGACCTCAAGGTCATCGTGCTGATGGTGTTCTGGAGCCTGGGTGAAGAGCCCGACGCCCTGATCCTCGACGAGCTCTTCGTCGCCCCCGAAGAGCGCCTCATCCACTGAGACGCAGGGCTAAAGGCCCC
>JANOPR010000332.1:0-2944 GCA_031421955.1 Burkholderiales bacterium | reverse complement strand
AGCGCGGTACTGCGCACTGCGAGCGGCGCCGCCGGCAGCGCGTGCGGCGCTTCGGGCGGCGCGACGAGCAAGTGCGCCGCGGGCTCGCGGGGCAGCGCCACCAGGGCGGCTTCGGTGGCCGCTTCGTTGGCCGCGCGGCCGGCATCGGCAGCAGCGGCGGCAGGGGTTTGGGCGTTGCCCGGGGGCGTCATGCTGGCCATGGCTCAACCCAGTCTAATGCCCTGCGCGCCGCGCGCCGCGGACTCAATCGAGCGTGTTGATGTACGCCTGCCGGTCGTTGGCATAGCAGGCGCAGGCTGCCGCCTCGAGGCCGGGGCGGTCGAGCACCTTCATCTCGCCGCGGTGGTACTCGATCAGGCCGTTGTGCTGCAGGGCGCTGGCCGCGGCCGTGACGCCGACCCGCCGCACGCCGAGCATGTAGGCCAGGAACTCGTGCGTGACATGGAAGTGGTCGGCGTGCGCGCGGTCCTGGCTCATCAGCAGCCAGCGCGCCAGGCGCGGGCCGATCTGGTGGTAGCGCAGGCAGGCCGCGGCGCCGGCCAACTGGGCCATCAGCACATAGAGGTAGCGGTGGAGCACACGCTGCAGCGGCGCGCTGCGCGCCAGCTCGCGGCGAAAGTCGGTGGCACGGATCCGGCAGGCCGTACCCGCGCCCTGCACCACGGCGTGCAAAGGAACCTGCGCCACGCCCAGCGCCAACTGCGCGCCGAGCATGCCTTCGCGGCCGACCATGCCGACTTCCAGCGCGGGCTTGCCGTCGATCGGCGCCACCAGCGAGATGAAGCCATCGATGGGAAAGTAGAGGTGGCGCGTGTCCTTGCCGGGGTCGCACAAGACGTCGCCGAGCACCAGTTGCACCGGCTCGCACAAAGCGAGCAGGCGCAGCCGCTCCTTGCGCGGCAAGCGCTCGATCAGTTGGTTCTGGGCGACGGCCATGGGTCCCTGCAGTGTTTTCCGCCCCCAGGGTGGTGGCGCGGCAGAGTAGGCGCGAAGGCCCTCTCGTTTGTGCGCCGACTGTGGGCACGGCGCGGCGCGGCGTCTGCTTGTCACCGCACATAGCGGAACCATCGAACATGTGACCATAATCCCGATTTCCGAGCGCGCCCGCCATCGGCGGCAGCCGACTTCGGGCGTCGGCCCATTCCTACAGCGCGGACCAGCGCCGGCTACGCGGCAGGCTCGTCCGGCAGCAGGCGGTCGTACTCCTTCTTGACCACCGCATAGCACTCGCAGCAGCGCTGCTCGAGCCCGGCGCGGTCGAGCACCTTGATGTGGCCACGCGCGTAGCTGATCAAGCCGGCGTGCTGCAGTTTCAATGCGCCTTCGGTGACGCCTTCACGGCGCACGCCCAGCATATTGGCGATCAGCTCCTGCGTCATCACCAGTTCGTTGCCGGGCAGGCGGTCCAGGCTGAGCAGCAGCCAGCGGCAGAGCTGCTGGTCGAGCGAATGGTGGCTGTTGCAGACAGCGGTCTGGGCCATCTGCGTGATCAGAGCCTGGGTGTAGCGCAACAGCAGGTGCAGCACCGGGCCGGAGCGGTCGAACTCGTCCTTGATCGCCGCGGCCGTCATGTGGAATCCCTGGCCGGCGCTTTGCACCACGGCGCGGCTGGGCGTGGACTCGCCGCCCATGAACAGCGAGATGCCGACGATGCCCTCGTTGCCCACCACGGCAATTTCGGCCGAGGCGCCGTTATCCATCACGTAGAGCAGCGAGACGATCGCCGTGGTCGGGAAAACCACATGCGTCAACGTGCCGCCCGATTCGTAGAGCACATGGCCCAGTGGCAGGTCGACGGCTTGGAGCTGCGGCTGCCAGCGCCGCCATTCGGGCATGGGCAGCGCAGCCAACAGCCGGTTGGTCAGGGGGTGGGACGCAGCGGCAATCACGGCAGTGCGGACGAGCAGGAATCCGGGTTTGGCCAAGATGGCGACCGAACCTCCGTTCGGTACAGGACACAACTGTACTCCTCCGTGCGCGCTGTGGCGCCGGCTGCTGCCAGCGGCTGCTGCTAGCGCGTGCTGGAGTAGAGGGCGAAGGCCTCGATGCGGGCCCGCAGCAGCGCCGTGGCGATCGTCGCCAGGCCTTCGAGCGCCTGCAGCGACGCGGGCGAGCCGCGGTGCGGCACCGGGTCGAAGACGCAGATCGTGCCGATCGTGCAGTCCTGGTAGCGGATCGGTGCGCCGGCCCCATAGCGCATGCGCAGCGCGCTGCCCAGGAGCGGGCGGTCGCCAAAGCGCGCGTCGAGTTGGGCATCGGCGATCTCGATCGCCAGCCGCGAGCGGCCGGCCTCGGCGCAAAGCGGGGAGCGGCGGGCATCGAGCGTGCCCGCGTCGATGCCATGCACCGACTGGTACCAGACCCGCTCGCCGTCGATGAGGCTGACGATGGCGGCCGACGCCGCGCAGGCGTGTGCGGCCACATGGGCCAGGGCATCGAAGCCCGGGGTCGACGGCGTGTCCAGGGCAGCCAAGGCCTGCAGCGTGGCGGCAAGATGATCTGGGTCGGCAATGCGGATCGCCGCCCCGGCGGGGAGAAAAAGTGCCGACATGTGGGGTTCACGAACTGCGGATACGGCAGAGTAGACGTGCAATACCGGCGCGCGTCTGTACGCTGGCGCACGGAGCGCCCGGCCTGCAGGGGGTTCTCGCCGACGCCTGTCGCCTGGCGCCGCGCTAAGCGAGGTTGTCGGCCGCGAAACCCCAGTTGATCAGCTTGTCGAGCAGCGCCTGGACATGCTCGACGCGGCGCTCCTGGTAGTCGAGGTAGTAGGCGTGTTCCCAGACGTCGATCGCCAGGAGCGGCTTTTGGCGCGCTGGCGGCAGGCTTGCGTTGGCGGTGTCGACGACACCGAGCTTGCCACCTTCCAGCACCAACCAGACCCAGCCGCTGCCGAAGCGTTGCGCGGCAGCTGTTGCGAGCGCCTTCTTGCATGCATCGACGC
>JANOPR010000331.1:0-5746 GCA_031421955.1 Burkholderiales bacterium | reverse complement strand
GCTGGCACTCGCGCTCGGCGACGTCGGGGTAGAGCCTGGCCAGGCGCTGTTCCAGGCCGGCGAACGAGGCCTCGCGGAAATGGGCTTCGATCGGTACCGACACGCCATCGACCAGCGGCGTCGGAAAGTCCGGCAGCCGCGGCTTGCCCAGCGTGAGCTGCAGGTTGCAGCGTTGGGCCACCGCGAGCGTGTTGGCCAGCGCCTGCGGCAGGTCGGCGAACAGCGCCGCCATCTCGGCCTGCGTCTTGAAGTACTGCTCGCGCGAAAACCGTTTGATCCGCCTCGGGTTGGCCAGCGTCTCGCCTTCGGCAACGCAGACCCGCGCCTCGTGCGCTTCGTAGTCGTCAGGCTCCGTGAACTGCACCGGGTGCGTGGCCACCACCGGCAGCGCCAGCCGTGCTGCCAACGGCACGGCCGCGCACACGTGGGTCTCGTTGCCGGGCAGGCCCGCGCGCTGCACCTCGATGAAGAAGCGCTGCGGGAAGGCTTGGGCCAGGCGCAGCGCCAATTGCTCGGCGCGCGCCGTGTCGCCCGCCAGCAAGGCCTGGCCGACCGCGCCGCCGTCGGCGCCCGACAACGCCAGCAGGCCCGCACCCAGCTCTTCGAGCCAGGCCCACTTCACCAGGGCCTGCGCGCGCACGGTGTTGCCCGTCCAGGCACGCGAGAGCATCTCGCACAGGTGCCGGTAGCCGGCATCGTTCTGTACCAGCAGCAGCAGCCGGCTGCCCTGCTTCTCACCCGCCTCGGGCTCGAGCCAGATGTCGCAACCGATGATCGGCTTGACGCCCTGCGTGCGGCAGGCGCCGTAGAACTTGACGATGCCGAACAGGTTGGACAGGTCCGTGATCGCGCAGGCGACCTGACCATCGTCACGCGCCGCGGCCACGGCGGCGTCGATTCGCAGCGTGCCATCGACGACGGAATACTCGGTGTGCGTGCGCAGGTGAACAAAGGACATGCGCTGATTGTAGAGAGCGACGCCTGCGGGCCGGCCCCGCCGGGCCTTCTAAAATCCCGTCGTGCCCATGCCGTTCCTGAACCTCAGCGCCTACGCCTTCGTGGCGCTGGACAATCTGACCGCGCGCCGCGATGCACTGCACCATTTGGGCGTCGCGCAGGGGCTCAAGGGCACCGTGCTGCTGGCCGAGGAAGGCATCAACCTGTTCGTCGCCGGCCCGGAGCGCGGCGCACGCGCCTGGCTTGCCGGTTTGCGCGAGGAACCTCGCCTGGCAGCACTCGATGCCAAGGAGAGCTGGAGCGATGCGCTGCCGTTTCGCCATCTGCGCGTGAAGATCAAGCCCGAGATCATCCGCATGAACCAGCCGCAGGTACAGCCTGGCAGCGGCCGCGCGCCAGCGGTCGACGCCGCCACCCTGGCGCGCTGGCTCGACACCGGCCACGACGACCAGGGCCGCGAGTTGCTGCTGCTCGACACGCGCAACGGCTTCGAGGTCGATGCCGGCGCGTTCACCGGCGCCATCGATTGGCGCCTGAAGAAGTTCAGCGACTTTCCCGCGGCGCTGGCTGCCCACCGCGACCAGCTCGCCGGGCGCACCGTGGTCAGCTATTGCACCGGCGGCATCCGCTGCGAAAAGGCCGCGCTGGCGATGCGCGCCGCCGGGCTGGACTATGTGTTCCAGCTCGATGGGGGCGTGCTGCGCTATTTCGAGCAGTTGCCCGACGCGCCGCACTGGCGCGGCCGCTGCTTCGTCTTCGATGGCCGCGAGACGCTCGGCGCCGACCTCGCCCCGGCCCCAGCATGATGAGCCTGGCGGCGCGCCTGCTGCGCCTCTTGGGCGTGCTGTTGATGTTGAGCGCCGTGGCCCTGGCGCTCAGCCGCGCGCCCGACCGTGCGCCCGAGACCCTGGTGGCGCGCTGGGCGATGCCGCCGTCGGACTTCATCGACGTCAAGGGCCAACTGGTGCACCTGCGCGACGAAGGCCCGCGCGACGACCCGGCGCCGTTGCTGCTGCTGCACGGCACCGGCGCCAGCCTGCACACCTGGGACGGCTGGGCAGCGGCGCTCGCCCCGCGCCGGCGCGTGATCCGCGTTGATTTGCCGGGCTTCGGCCTGACCGGGCCCTTCAGCGGCGCCTACACGCCCGACGACTACCGTGGCGACACCTACGCCCGCTTCGTGCTCGACCTGCTCGATGCGCTGCGCGTGCCGCGCGCGGTCATCGGCGGCAACTCGCTCGGCGGCGAAGTCGCCTGGCGCGCGGTGAGCCTGGCGCCGCAGCGCTTCGACAGGCTGATCCTGGTCGATGCCACCGGCTACGCTTTCACGCCCGACGAGGTCCCGCTCGGGCTGCGCGTCGCGCGCATCCCGCTGCTCAACCGCCTGGGCGAGCACCTGCTGCCACGTGCCGTGGTGGCCGCCAGCTTGCGCAGCGTTTACGGCGACCCCTCTCGCATCAATGAAGCATTGGCGGAGCGCTACTTTGAGCTCGCGCTGCGCGAAGGCAACCGCCGCGCCCTGCGCCTGCGACTGCAGCAGCTCGAAATGGGCGAGCACGCCGAGCGCATCAAGGCCCTGGCGCTGCCGACCCTGGTGCTGTGGGGCGGCCGCGACCGCCTGGTGCCCCCCGCCAATGCGCAACGCTTCGCCAGCGACATCCGCGGCGCGCGCCTGGTCGTGTTCGACAGCCTGGGCCATGTGCCGCACGAGGAAGACCCGGCGCGCACCGTGGCAGCCGTCGCCGAATTTCTGGAGGCCAATCGATGAGCCACACCAAGCATGAGTACGGTGCCGAAGTCGTGTGGCAACGCGCCGCGAACGAGGCCTTCACCGACAACCGCTACAGCCGCCGGCACCGGTTGCGCTTCGACGGCGGCGCGGAGGTGGCGGGCTCGTCGTCGCCGCTGTCGGTGCCGCTGCCGATGTCCGACGCCAGCGCGGTCGACCCCGAGGAAGCCTTCGTCGCCTCGATCGCCGCCTGCCACATGCTCTGGTTCCTGGCGCTCGCGGCCCAACATGGCCACGTGATCGACAGTTATCGCGACGCGGCCACCGGCGTGATGAGCAAGAACGCAAACGGCAAGCTGTGGCTGTCAACGGTGACGCTGCGGCCCGAGGTGGCCTTCGGCGGCGCCCGCCCGCCGAGCAACGAGGTGCTGCAGCAACTGCACCACCGTGCCCACGAAGAGTGCTTCATCGCCAACTCGGTCAAGTCCGAGGTGCGCTGCGAGCCGGTGCTGGCGCCGGACTGAAGCCAGTGTGTCAGCAGCCCAAACTTCAGGAGACACCACAAGTGCACAACCCCATCACCGCCGAGTCCGTGGTCGAGTTCCTGAGCCTGTTCGAGGCCATCGCCGCCAAGGAAGACTTCAACCTGATCCGGGACATGATCGACGAGCAGGCGGTCTTTCGCTTCAACGATGGCGACTTTGTCGGTCGGCAGGCGATCCAGGCGGTGTTCGAGAAGACCTGGCGCGGCGACCCCAGCGTCAAGAAGGTTCGCTTCTATCTGTCGGACGTCGTCGTGCTCACCACCGATCACTCGACCGCCAGCGCGACTTATACCTACCACTGGGAGGGCGCGCAGGCCGGGCGCGAGTTCAAGATCCGCGGCCGCGGCACGCGGGTGCTGCAGCGTGAGAACGGCCAGTTCCGCATCGTCCACGAGCACCTGAGCCGATTCCCGAGCCCGCAGTAGCCCCGCGCCGCCCGCGCCGGCGCGGGCGCGCAAAGAGCGACAAGGCGCGTCACTTGCAATGCGCTTTGCTTGCCCTTGCAAACAATCTTGCCGATCGTCGTCAGGCATAAAACCAACGGCCACTGTTTCTTCAGAGACAGCGTGTAAGCAGGTCGCGGTTCGCGAACAAATGCACGCAGATCGCGGGAGTCTGGCACTCAAGATCCGGCCGCAGGATCGCACCAACGTCTGGTCGGTTCGCACCGGAGATCCCGAATCGTGCCTGGTTGCCTGACCGACTCGCTTGCTGGAGTGCACTGAGATGCACGCCAGCGCCACGCTCGCTCCCCGCGTTGAGGCCGCGCCCCAAGTTGGGCTGCGCGAAGCCACCGCGCAGCCCGGCTGGTTCAAACGCGAAGAAGCGATCATGGGCACGGCGATCGTGGTCGAACTCTGGGCCAGCGACGCGCGGCGCGCGCGCGCGGCCACCGATGCAGTGATCGCGGAAATGCACCGCATCGACCATGCGATGAGCCCGCACCGGCCACAGTCGGAGCTGTCGTGCATCAACCGCGAGGCCGCGCACCAGCCGGTGCGCCTGTCCGACGAGATGTACGGCCTGATCGAGCGCGCCATCACCTTCTCAGCGCTCTCGCAAGGCGCCTTCGACATCACCTACGCCAGCGCGGGCCAGCTCTACGATTACCGCCATGCGGTGCAGCCCAGCCCCGACGCGCTGGCGCGGGCCTGCCAGGCCATCGGCTGGCGCGGGCTGCGGCTGGACCCGCAGGCGCGCACGCTGGCCTTTGCGCATCCGGGCATGCGCATCGACCTGGGCGGTTTCGCCAAGGGCCACGCGGTCGACAACGCCACGGCGCTGCTGCGCCGCCACGGCATCACGCATGCGTGGGTCAGCGCTGGGGGCGACAGCCGTGTCATCGGCGACCGCCGCGGACGCCCCTGGACGCTGGGCGTGCGCCACCCGCGCCAGGCCCGCGGCATGGTCGCGCTGCTGCCGCTGATCGACACCGCGATCTCGACCTCGGGCGACTACGAACGCTTCTTCGAGCGCGACGGCGTGCGCCACCATCACATCATCGACCCGGCCACCGGCCGCTCGCCCGCTGCGATCCACAGCGTGACGATCCTGGCCGCCGACGGCCTGACGGCCGAAGCGCTGTCCAAGAGCCTGTTCGTGCTCGGTGTCGAGGCGGGCATGGCGCTCATCGAATCACAGCCCGGCGTCGACGCCGTTGTCGTCGACGCCCAAGGCCGATTGCACTACTCGACCGGATTGCTGGCCCCGCGGGGGGCCTGAACAAAGCCGGCACCAGGTCACTGTCATCGACCGCTAGGGCAAGTCAGGGGGATTCACATGAACAAGACCAACACCATCAAGGGACTCGTCAGTCTGGCTGCTGCCGTTGTCGTGGCCGGTTGCGGCAGCGGCAGCAGCAGCACCGACAACACCGTCACCGTCAATGGCGACGTGCCGATCGCCTACGCCAAGCGCGCCAACACGATCGGCATCAACCCGACCGACGGCACGCCCTCGGCGCCCGGTGGCGACCTGATCATCCGCGAGCGGTCTTCGGCCAGCGCGCGCGAGATCAACGTCACGGCAAGCATCACCCAGGGCAACGGCGACGTCTCGGACCCGGAAGTCTCATACGACGGCCGCAAGATCGCCTTTTCGATGCGCTGCCCGACCAGCAACACCTCGACCCTCAATGGCGCGGCTGCCTGCACCGGGCAGTGGAACATCTGGGAGTACGACACCACCACCGGCGGCCTGGCCGGCGGCAGCCTGCGCCGCATTTCAGCCACGCCCGGCCATGACGACGTCGACCCGGCCTACCTTCCGGCCGGCCGCGGCTTCGTCTTCTCCTCGAACCGCCAGACCCTGACGCGCAGCGTCGTCAATGGCGTGACCAGCTTCGCCGCCGACGAGTACGAGCGCGAGCGCGTGCTCAACCTGCACACCATGGACGCCCAGGGCGGCGCGGTGACGCAGATCTCGGTCAACCAGAGCCACGACCGCAACCCGGTCGTGCGCCCCAACGGCGACATCATGTTTGCGCGCTGGGAGCATGTGGGCCCGCGCAACCGCT
>JANOPR010000330.1:0-1952 GCA_031421955.1 Burkholderiales bacterium | reverse complement strand
CCCAGCCCGCGCCAGAGCGACCTGATGATCGTCGCCGGCACGCTGTGCAACAAGATGGCGCCGGCGCTGCGCAAGGTCTACGACCAGATGGCCGAGCCGCGCTGGGTGCTGAGCATGGGCTCGTGCGCCAACGGCGGGGGCTACTACCACTACAGCTACTCGGTCGTGCGCGGCTGCGACCGCATCGTCCCGGTCGACGTCTATGTGCCCGGCTGCCCGCCCACGGCAGAGGCTTTGTTGTACGGCATCCTGCAATTGCAAGCCAAGATCCGCCGCGAGAACACCATCGCGCGTTGACCGCGCGATCCAAGAACACCCGATGAGCAGTCACAAACTCGACCTGTTGCAGGCGGCGCTCGAAGCTGCGCTTGACTCGAAAATCAAGACGCTGACGCGAGACCATGGCGAACTCACGCTCTCGGTCGATGCTGGCGACTACCTGTCTGTGGCGCAGCACCTTCGAGACGATCCGAGCCTGGCCTTCGAGCAACTGATCGATCTCGCCGGCATGGACCTCAGCAGCTGGAAGGACGCGCCGCACGAGGGGCCGCGCTTTGTGGTGGTCTCGCACCTGTTGTCGATCCGCAATAACTGGCGCCTGCGACTCAAGGTCGTCTGCCCCGACGATGATCTGCCGCTGGTGGGCTCCCTGACCGAGGTCTGGAGCGCCGCCAACTGGTACGAGCGCGAGGCATTCGACCTTTACGGCATCCTCTTCGAAGGCCATGTCGACCTGCGCCGCCTGCTCACCGACTACGGTTTCATCGGCCACCCGATGCGCAAGGATTTCCCGGTTTCGGGCCATGTCGAGATGCGCTATGACGCCGAACAGCGACGCGTGATCTACCAGCCGGTGACGATCGAACCGCGCGAGGTGACCCCGCGCATCGTTCGTGACGAGAACTACGGCAGCGGACTGCAATGACCGGCGCCCGCGTTATCAAGCAGGGGCCGCGGAACCGGCTTTGCCGGGCCGCTGGCGCCGCCCCCTGGGGGGAGGCGGCCGCAGGCCGCTCCGGGGGGGTCTAGTTCTCATGGCTGAGATCAAGAACTACACGCTGAATTTCGGGCCGCAGCACCCCGCCGCGCACGGCGTGCTGCGCCTGGTACTCGAGCTCGACGGCGAAGTGATCCAGCGCGCCGACCCGCATATAGGCCTGTTGCACCGCGCCACCGAGAAGCTGGCCGAGAGCAAGACCTACATCCAGAACCTGCCGTACATGGACCGCCTCGACTATGTGTCGATGATGGCCAACGAGCATGCGTACTGCCTGGCCATCGAACGCCTGATCGACGTCGACGTGCCCGAGCGGGCGCAATACATCCGCGTCATGTTCGCCGAGATCACGCGCTTGCTGAACCACCTGCTATGGCTGGGCGCACATGGCATCGACTGTGGTGCGATGAACATCCTCATCTACTGCTTCCGCGAACGCGAGGACATCTTCGACATGTACGAGGCGGTCTCGGGTGCGCGCATGCACGCCGCCTACTACCGCCCGGGCGGTGTCTACCGCGACCTGCCCGACTCGATGCCGCAGTACAAGGTCAGCCGCATCAAGAACGAGAAGGCGATCAAGGCGCTGAACCAAAACCGCCAGGGCTCGCTGCTCGACTTCATCGAAGACTTCTGCAAGCGCTTCCCGAAGAACGTCGACGACTACGAAACCTTGCTCACCGACAACCGCATCTGGAAGCAGCGCACCGTCGGCGTCGGCGTGGTGACGCCTGAGCGAGCGATCAACCTCGGCTTCAGCGGCCCCATGCTGCGCGGCAGCGGCATCGCCTGGGATCTGCGCAAGATGCAGCCCTACGAGGTCTACGAGCGCATGGATTTCGACGTGCCGGTCGGCGTCAACGGCGACACCTACGACCGCTATCTGGTGCGCGTCGAAGAGATGCGCCAGTCCAACCGCATCGTGCAGCAATGTGCCCAGTGGCTGCGCGCCAAC
>JANOPR010000329.1:0-9986 GCA_031421955.1 Burkholderiales bacterium | reverse complement strand
ATCGCCGGCCGGGCCGATCCAGTAGATCGTCTCGCCACGCGGGCTGGTCTGCTGAATCACGGGCTCGCTGGCGTGCCGGCGGCCAAGACGGGTCACGTGCCGGGGTAAGCGCACGGCATCGGCGCGATTGGGAATGTTGACGTTGAGCAACCATGGCCGCTGGCCTTGCGGCTGGGCCAGAACCTGCTCGACCACGGAGCGCGCGAGTTGCGCCGCTGCGTCCAGGTGGCCCCAACCTTTGTCGACCTGCGAGAAAGCAATCGCCGGAATGCCAAAGAGAAAACCTTCCATCGCCGCAGCGACGGTCCCCGAGTACAGCGTGTCGTCGCCCATGTTGGCGCCATTGTTGATGCCTGACAGCACAAGGTCGGGTCGTTCCGGAAGCAGGCCCGTGAGCGCGACGTGCACACTGTCGGACGGCGTGCCATTGATGTATTGAAAGCCGTTGGCAGCGCGATGCACGCTCAGAGGCCGATTCAATGTCAAGGCGTTGGAAGTGCCGCTGGCGTTTTGCTCCGGTGCAATGACGTCAATCTCCCCGAGTCCTTGCATGGCCGCCACCAGTGCCGCCAAGCCGGGGGCGAGGTAACCGTCGTCGTTTGCGATCAGGATGCGCATGACGCCATTGTAGGCAGCGCGCGATGTCTATCATGCGCGGCAACAAAGTTCCCTAAGGAGCAGGCAATGCAGGCTTGGCTGTGCGAAAACCCCGTCGGCGTCGAGGCACTTCGCTGGACGGAATTGGATACACCTGAACCCTTGGCTGGCCAGGTGCGCATTGCGATCCACGCGGCAAGCTTGAACTTTCCCGACCTGCTGACGGTGCAGAACAAGTACCAGGTCAAGCCGCCGTTGCCGTTCGTGCCTGGGAGCGAGTTTTCTGGCACGGTCGAGAAGCTCGGCGAAGGAGTGCGTAACCTCAAGGTTGGTGATCGCGTCGCCACCGTCGGTGTGGCCGGTGGGTTCGCAACCCATGCCTGCGTGGATGCAGCATCCGTGCTAGCGCTGCCTTCGGGGTTCGACCTGGACGACGCCGCCGCGTTTGTACTCACCTACGGCACCACGCACCACGCACTGATGGACCGCGCGGCGTTGCAAGCCGGCGAGACGGTGTTGGTGCTCGGGGCCGCCGGCGGCGTTGGCACGGCGGCCATCCAGATCGCCAAAGCCGCAGGTGCACGCGTGATCGCTGCAGCCTCGAACGCCGAGAAGTGCGCCTTCTGTGCACAGATCGGCGCAGACGCAACCGTCAACACGGGCCAGGACAATCTGCGCGACGCGCTCACGGCCGCGACCGCCGGGCGCGGACCGCACGTGATCTACGACCCTGTCGGTGGTGAGCTTGCGCAATCGGCATTTCGATCGATCGCGTGGCGTGGCCGCTACCTCGTGATCGGCTTTGCCGCGGGTTCGATTCCGGCGCTACCGTGGAACCTGGCCCTGCTCAAAGGCGCATCCATCGTTGGCGTCTTCTGGGGTGACTTTGTGCGCCGCGAACCCGAGGCGTTCCAACAGAGCCTGACCGAACTACTTGGTTGGCACGCCCAGGGCAAGATCAAACCCGTCATCGACAGTCGGCTGCCAATGACGGAACTGCCGCAGGCCTACCAGCGCATGGGCTCACGCCAGGTACGCGGCAAACTGCTGTTGGTCAACGGCTCGTGAGGCCCTCGTGCGCAAGGCCTTGATGCGCTACGATGCGCCGGGCTTGCGCCGACGACTGCTGGGGTCGGACGTGCGAGGGGGAAAACAATGGCGGTCAAAGTCCTGATCCTGGAAGACAACCCCGTGGCGCGCGGCTTCCTGTGCCGCGTCGTCCGGGAGAGCTTCAGCGACACGATCGTCATTACCGAGTCGGGTGATCTGGAAAGCGCGCGCAAGCAGGTCGCCATTGCCGGCGGTGCCAGCGGCATGCATGGTGTCGACCCGTTCAAGTTGATCCTGGTCGATCTGGAACTGCCGGACGGCAATGGCATGGACCTGCTGGCTGAGTTGGCCCACTATCCGGCAACCAAGATCGTGACGACGCTTTATTCCGACGACGATCACCTGTTCCCGGCGCTGCAACGTGGCGCCGACGGCTATCTGCTCAAGGAGGACCGCTTCGAGGTGCTCGTCGAGGAGTTGCAGAAGATCGTACGTGGCCAGCCGCCCCTGTCGCCCGCCATCGCGCGCCGGCTGTTGACGCACTTCCGCAACGGCAACGACGTCGATCCGTTGCCCGGTCGCTCGGGTTTCACGGCGCCCGGCGGCTTCACGGCCAGCAAGCCGATACCACTGCTCGAGAAGCCGCTGGATCACGAGCGCCTGACGCCGCGCGAAAGCGAAGTGCTGACGTATCTGAGCAAGGGTTTCACGATCAAGGAAATCGCCAACCTGATGGGCATCAAGTGGTTCACGGTCAACGACCACATCAAGTCGATCTACAAGAAGCTAAACGTCTCAAGCCGCGCCGAGGCTGCGGTACTCGCCAGCAAGCAGGGCCTGGTCTGAGCGGCTGCCCTCGCGGTGCCGACGCGAGATGACTGCCACCCCCCCGCCGGAGGACTTGCAGAGGAGCGAGCGCAATCGCGCCGGCCAGGTTTCCGCGCTCGGCGATCGCCGCGTCGATCGCGGCCCGCTCGGACGTCTGCGCGGCCCGCGCTGGACCGGTTGGCGTGGTCGCACTCTGATGGCTGCGTCCTTGCTCTGTGGCCTTGCGCTCGTCGTGTTCGCGCGCTCACTGGCGGTGGTGCCGGCGTTGCCGGTCGTGCTGCAGGGCAACGACAGCGGCGTGCTGTTGCTGACCAACGCCGTCGGAACGCCTCGCGCAGTTCGTGGGGTGCTGGGCGGCGACGGCCAGCTCGTTGCCCTGGATAGCTTGCTGCTGCAACGCTCGCCACGGTGGTTGGCGCGCGATGATGAGCGCGCCCGACAAATCGCCCAGCACGACAGCTTGGCGAACGCGCTGGCAGCGGGGTCGCTGCAATTGCTGCTTGACGATGCGCAAACCGTCGCCCTGGAGGCGCGGCCGCACGGCAGCAGCGCATTGGGTGCGATGTTCTGGCTTGCCACTGCCCTGGCTTTGTCGCTGTGCCTCGTAACGACGACCGTGCTGTTGTCCCGCCCTGAAAGCCGCAACTGTCTGTACGCCCTGATGGCGATGCCTCAGGCCGGCAATCTGTTGCTCCTGGCAATCGAGTCGATACCGGCGCTTGGCATGCCCGCAGGCTTCATGCGCTGGGATCATGACCTGCGCGTTGCCTTCGACCTCGCCACGGGCGCGGCATTGGTGCACGTAACTGGGATTCACCCCCGCCAATTGCGCGGCATCCGCATGCGCGCCCTCCTGGTGTGGTTCGCGGCTGCCGCGCTGGCCACCGCAATCCTGAGTGGGCAACTCACCAATACCTGGTGGTGGACGCAAGCGGCGATGGTCATCTGCGGCGTGATTGCGGTAGTTCAGCTGGCATGGATGCAACGTACGCAGCCGCACCCGCGGGCGGCCGTCTTGTTGCGTTTTTGTGCCCTCATGGTAGGTACGCTGATGCTACTGACACTGTCAATCGCCACCGTCGATGCACGAACCGGAAGCCAGGCTCAGGCGGTTTCGATTGGTGCAGGCGTGTGGACGGTATTTGTCGCGTCGATGCTGCTGATGTTGCCGTTTCTTTCGCGAACACAGCAACTGATGCGGGAGTTTGCCCTGCTGGCAACCGTCAGCACTGTCGCAGCCTCACTCGACCTGCTGTTCGTGACCGTCTTCGCGCTAGGCGACCTCGCCGCGCTCATGCTGGCCCTGTTCCTGTCACTCGGCGCGTACGCAGGCATGCGTCAGTGGCTGCTCCAGAAGCGCATTGCCCGCGAGAGCCTGACGACCGAGCGCATCTTCGAGCGCCTCTACCGCGTGGCTCGCGAGTTCCAGGCACAACCCCAAGGCATTGGCGAGCACTTGATCGGCCTGTTGCGCGAAATGTTCGATCCGCTTGAGGTCAAACAAGTGTCACGTCGCGAGACCCACGCAAGGGTCGTCAGTGACGGTGCCAGCCTGCTGGTACCGGTTCCGCGGCTGGGCAATACAGCGGCCCCCAGCGTCATCGTGCTCGATTTTTCCAAGCGAGGCCGACGCATGTTCACCGACGACGACGCCCGGCTGGCCGACCGCGTGGTCGATCAACTGACGCGAGCGATCGCCTACGACCAGGCCGTCGAGCGTGGCCGCAGCGAAGAACGCGTACGCATCGCGCAGGACCTGCATGACGATATCGGAGCGCGCCTGCTGACGCTGATGTACCAGGCGCCGACCCGCGACATGGAGGACTACCTGCGCCACACGTTGAAGGACCTGAAGACCCTGACCCGGGGCTTGGCGGCGCCCAACCATCGCCTGTCGCACGCCGTGGCGGAGTGGAAGTCCGACATCACGCAGCGCCTCGTCGCGGCTGACTGCGACCTGAAGTGGGCCTTCAGCTATGACCGCGACTTCGAACTCTCGGTCGTCCAATGGTCGGCGTTGACGCGGATTCTGCGTGAACTGGTCAGCAACACCCTGGCCCATGCCCACGCCACCCGGGTCGAGATCGATGCGGCACTGGAGAGCGGCGTACTGAATTTATCGATCATCGACGACGGCTGCGGCCGCAACCCGGACGCATGGTCGCATGGCCTGGGGCTTGGCGGCGTACGCAAGCGTGTCAAGCAACTGGGTGGAAGCGTCCAATGGCGCGAGAACGGCGATCGAGGAATCGCATGCCACGTGGTGATTGCGAGCTTGGTCCCCGCCGCGCACTAACACGGCGCAAACAAAAAAGCCAGCCGAAAAGTGGCTGGCCATTCGTTCATTCCATGGTCGGGGCGACAGGATTCGAACCTGCGACCCCTTGTCCCCCAGACAAGTGCGCTACCAAGCTGCGCTACGCCCCGACGAAGCGTTGGAGTATAGCCGCACACCTGCCAGTGTCAGGGCGCGAGCAGGCTGCGAATCGCAAGCAACTCGCCGCGGATCTCGCCGGTCGTCAAGCCAAGCTGGGCGTCCGACCCAAGCGCCGCGCTCAAGGTCGCCGTCTCGCCGTTGCCATCCAGACTTTGCGGTGGCGACTCGTCGTCACTGTCGCTGTCGAAACCAACGACGCCCTCTTGCGGTATACCGGCGCTGCCAGCCAGTCTGTTTCGCGCGCCGCTGATCGTAAATCCCTGGGCATAGAGCAAATCGCGAATGCGGCGGATCAGGAGCACCTCGTGATGCTGGTAATAGCGGCGGTTGCCGCGCCGCTTCATCGGCTTGAGCTGCGTGAACTCCTGCTCCCAATAGCGCAGCACATAGGGCTTCACACCGCACAACTCGCTCACTTCACCGATCGTGAAGTACCGCTTGGCAGGGATGGCTGGGAGTGCTTTCTCCATTGAAATCAATGGGTTCCATTGGGAAAGCTCAGACTTTACTCGAACTCGTCTCCAGCGGCGATGTCGCCCTGCACGAGGCCCTTCAACTTGTGGCTTGCGTGAAAAGTGACCACGTTCCGAGCCTTGATCGGGATGGCCTCACCGGTTCGCGGGTTGCGCCCAGGGCGCGGCGCCTTGCGCCGGATGTTGAAATTGCCGAAGCCCGTCAGCTTGATGTCGTCGCCCGATACCAGCGCCGAGTGCACGATGTCGAAGAAGGCTTCAACCATGTCCTTTGACTCGCGCTTGTTCAGCCCCAGGCGCTCGAACAACAACTCGGCCAGTTCGGCCTTGGTTAGCGTCGGCGTCTCCAGAGACGGCAGCAACACGCGATCGGCGGGGGGCAAGGCGTTCATCGATGCAGTCTTCAAGCCCGCAGGCGGGCACCAAGTTGGGTTCGCAAGCGAGACAATGCCGCGTTGACAGCCGCTTCGATGCGCTCGTCGGTCAGTGTGGCGCCGTCGTCCCGGAGTTCGAGGCGCACCGCCAGACTGCGCTCATCGGCGCCGATGCCCGCGACGGCAGTTTTAGGTTTGTACAGGTCGAACAACTGCGCCGAGCGCACCAAGCCCGAAGCGTCAGCCAGGGCGGCGGCGATCACAGCGTCATGACTGACCAAGTCCGGAAGCACCAATGCCAGGTCGCGGATTGACGACTGCTGCTTGGGCACCGAAGTCGCCAGGGGAACCGGCCGCTGCTGCAGCGTCGCAAGGTTCAGTTCAAAAAGCTGTGGCGCCTGGTGCAAGTCGTAAGCCTGGCGCCAACGCGGGTGCAACTCGCCGCACCAGCCGATCGCTTGCCCCTCGACCTCAATGCGCGCGCTGCGCCCAGGGTGCATTGCAGGATGCTCGGCGGCGACAAACTGCACTCGCTGCGGTGCCATGAGCGCCTGCACGTCGCCCTTGACATCAAAGAAGTCGACGCCGCGGTCGGCAGCCCCCCATTGCAGGGACTCTGCCGGACCGAAAGCCAGACCAGCGACTCGCATCGGCTGGTCGATGCCCGCCACGCGGGTGTCCCCGTGCGCGACGTCGGCATCGCGTCGGAACACGCGGCCGATCTCGAACACACGCACACGCGCGGCACGGCGCGCAAGGTTGTAGCGCAAGACCGCAACGAGGCTGCCGATCAGGCTGGAACGCATCACCGCGTGCGGCGCAGCAATCGGGTTGAGCACCGCGATCGGGTCGGCATTGCCGGCCAACTCGTGCTCCCAGCGCGCCTCGACGAAGCTGAAATTGATCGTCTCCTGATAGTCAAGAGTGGCCAGCATGCGGCGAATAGCGTGCACGCTGCGCTGCGCCTCCGGGCGCATGCGCGCCGTCACGGGCGCCAGCGGTGGCGTGGCCGGCAACCTGTCGTAGCCGTGGACGCGGATCACCTCCTCGATCAGGTCTTCCTCGATCGTCAGGTCAAAGCGCCAGGAGGGCGGTGTCACGGTGATCGTGCCGTCGCCTTGGGTGAATGCAAAGCCCAGACGCTGCATCGCATCCGCACACTGCACCTGCGTCAGTGGCATGCCGATCACTTTGGCCGCACGCGCCGCACGCAGCGTCACCGGCACACGCTGCGGCATGGCAGGCTGGTGGTCGTCGATCGGGCCAGCCTGCCCGCCACAGATGTCAATGATGAGTTGCGTGATGCGCTCGATGTGCTCGACCGTGCCCACGGGATCGACACCACGCTCGAAGCGGTGACCCGCGTCGGTGGAAAACGCATAGCGGCGCGAACGGCCCATGACGGCCTCGGGCCACCAGAAAGCGGCCTCGACGTACACGTTCTTCGTCACGTCGCTTACGGCGGTGTGCTCGCCACCCATGATGCCCGCTAGCGACTCCACGGTCTTTGCGTCAGCGATCACGCCGACCCGTTCGTCCAGCTCGACCGTACTGCCGTTGAGCAGCTTGAGCGACTCGCCCTTGCGGGCCCATCGCACGATCAGCTCGCGGTCGATCTTGTCGAGATCGAAGATGTGCGATGGCCGGCCGTACTCGAACATCACGTAGTTCGAGATGTCGACCAGCGCCGTGACGCTGCGTTGGCCACAGCGCGCCAGGCGTTCGACCATCCACGCCGGCGTCTGGGCCGTTGGATTTACGCCGCGCACAACCCGCCCCGAAAAGCGGCCGCACAGGTCCTTCGCCTCGACGCGCACCGGCAGGCGCTCGCTGTTCAAGGCCGTCACGGGGGGAAATCTCGGCGTCTTCAATGGCGTGCCCGTGAGCGCCGACAGTTCGCGCGCGACGCCATACACCGAAAGGCAATGCCCGAGGTTGGGCGTCAGACTGAGCGTGAACAGTTGGTCGTCCAGCGCGAGCACCTTGCGCACATCTTCACCGAGCGGCGCGTCGCCGCGCAATTCGAGCAGGCCGCCATGGTCGTCGCTGAGCTGCAATTCGCGCGCCGAGCACAGCATGCCGAAACTCTCCACGCCGCGCAGCTTGCCGACGCCGATCCTGATTGGCTTGCCGTCCTCACCCGCAGGCAGCTCTGCACCAACGATCGCCAGCGGCACGCGCATGCCTACGCGCGCGTTCGGTGCCCCACAGACAATCTGCAGCGGGCCATCCTTCGAGTGCCGGCCGGCATCGACACGGCACACACGCAGCTTGTCCGCACTCGGATGCGGCTCGGCTGCGACGATCTCGGCCACGACGATGTTGGTGAACGGCGGTGCGACGGGTCGCAATTCCTCCACCTCCATGCCCGACATCGTCAGCAAGTCGGCCAGAGCCTGCGTGTCCAACGGCGGATCGCAGAATTCGCGCAGCCAGCTTTCAGGAAATTGCATCGTGAGGGCTCTTACTTGAACTGCGCGAGGAAACGCAGGTCGTTCTCGAAGAACAGGCGCAGGTCGTTGACGCCATAGCGCAGCATCGCCAGACGATCCGGCCCCATGCCAAAAGCAAATCCGATGTATCGCTCCGGGTCCAGGCCAAAATTGCGAATCACGGTGGGGTGCACCTGGCCGGATCCGGCAACCTCGAGCCACTGCCCTTTCAGCGGACCGGACGCAAACGCAATGTCGATCTCGGCCGACGGCTCGGTAAACGGGAAGAAACTGGGCCGAAAGCGTAGCGTCAGTTCGTCGGTCTCAAAAAAGCGGCGACAGAAATCGGTGAACACGACCTTGAGGTCCTTGAAGCTCACGTTCTCGCCGATCCAGAGTCCCTCGACCTGGTGGAACATTGGCGAATGCGTGGCGTCGCTGTCCACGCGATACACGCGCCCCGGCGCGATCACACGAATCTCAGGCATCGGGTCCATGCCAGCGTACTTCTTGGCGTGCGTGCGCGCGTAGCGCACCTGCATCGGGCTGGTGTGCGTGCGCAGGTTGAGCCGGCGCCCCTCGCTGTCCTTCATGTCGACGTAGAAGGTGTCCTGCATCGAGCGCGCGGGGTGGTTTTCCGGGCTGTTGAGCGCCGTGAAATTCATCCAGTCGGTCTCGATTTCCGGGCCGTCGGCGACGTCGAAACCCATCGAGCCGAAGATGGCCTCGATGCGCTCGATGGTGCGCGACACGGGATGCAGCCCGCCGACACCACGATAGCGACCGGGGAGTGTGACGTCGAGCGCTTCGGCCGTCAGCTGCGCATCTAGCTCTGCGTCGGCAAGCGCCTGGCGGCGCGCGTTCAGCGCGGCTTCGATGCGCTGCTTGCCGGCGTTGATCTCGGCGCCGCGGGACTTCTTCTCGTCGACCGGCAAGGTGCCCAGCGACTTCAGCATTTCCGTGACACGCCCTGCCTTGCCCAGGAAACGCGCCTTGGCGTTTTCCAGGTCGGCGGGCGACAGCGCGGCGTCAAAGTCCGACACGGCCGCCTGCACCAGGGATTCGAGATTGCTCATTCGTCTTTCAAAAAAAGAAGGCCGCCACCCAGGTGACGGCCTTCGATGCTTGCTGCACGCCGCTTGCACGGCGCTCCGAATCAAGCCAGCTGGGCCTTCACCTTGGCAACGATGCTGCCAAACGCAGCAGGGTCGTTGACGGCCATGTCGGCAAGCACCTTGCGGTCGATGTCGATCTGGGCCTTCTTCAGCCCGGCCATGAACTTGCTGTAGCTCACACCCAACTCACGGCTGGCCGCATTGATGCGGGCAATCCAGAGCTGGCGGAAGACGCGCTTCTTGGTGCGGCGATCGCGGTAGGCATATTGCCCGGCCTTCATCACCGCTTCTTTGGCGATGCGGAAGACGTTCTTGCGGCGACCGCGGAAGCCCTTGGCCAGGGCGAGCACTTTCTTGTGGCGGGCGCGAGCCGTTACACCACGTTTGACGCGAGGCATGTTTCTTCTCCTTCAGCAGTAGGTCAGAGGCCAGCAAAGGGCAACATCTGCGCGATGCCGCCCATATTGGTCTCGTGCACGTTGGTCGCACCACGCAATTGGCGCTTGTTCTTCGTGGACTTCTTGGTGAGGATGTGGCGCTTGAACGCCTGACCGCGCTTGACGGTACCCCCCGGACGAACGCGAAAGCGTTTCTTCGCGCTGCTCTTGGTCTTCATCTTGGGCATTTGACTGCTCCTTCTTTGTGACCCCTGCAGGCGACCGCGGTCTGCGGTGCTTGGT
>JANOPR010000328.1:0-2147 GCA_031421955.1 Burkholderiales bacterium | reverse complement strand
CGCCAACTACTCGATGATCATGTTCCTCAGCGAAGTCGAGGTGCTGCGGCCGCAGAAGTTCTAAGCGCCCCCTGGCCGACGACATACGTCGTCCGCCCCCCGAGGGGGTATGAGTAAAGTGGCAGAGCCACATTTACTCATGAGGGTGGCTGCGGCCACCCTCTTTGCTTTCAAGCGAGATCGGCCTTGAGGTAGTGCGCGCCGGCGATCGGGTTGAAGTAGTACGGTGGCACTTCCTCGAAACCCAGGCTGGCATACAGCTCCCGCGCGGATTCCATTTCGTCGAGCGTGTCGAGCAGCATGGCTGAAAAACCCGCCTGGCGCGCATGGTCGATGAGCGCCTGCGCCAGCAGGCGGCCGAGTCCGAAGCGGCGAAACGCCGGCCGCACGTACAAGCGCTTCATCTCGCAGGCGTTGGCGTAGTCCACGTCGACCAGCGGGCGCAGCGCGCCGCAGCCGGCGACCTCGCCGTCCACGGTGGCCAGCAGCAGCGTACCCAGGGGCGCCGCGTACTCCCCTGGCAGCGCGGCCAGTTCGGCATCGAAGTCTTGGAAGCACAGGTCAACGGCCAGGCTGGCAGCGTACTCGCGGAAGATTTCGCGCGTGAGGCCAAGCTGCTCGGGCGTGGCCGGCGTCATCAGCTCGATCTTCAGCGAGTCGTTCATCAGGCAACCTCCGCGCTGCGCACTGCGGTCAATTCGCCTTTCGGGCGGCCGGGCAGGCTCATGGCGCGCCCAGGCTGCCAATCCACCAGGCCAGCCCGGCGGCGGCAAGTACCAACACCAGCGCGCCGCCGCGCCGGCCGGCACTGTCCGCAGATGGTGTCGTACCGCCAGGCAACATCATGTCGCCGTGGATCATGGGTGCAATCAAGTTCCTGCGTTTGCGCCACAGGTAGTACAGCACTGCTGCCACGTGGGCAATCACCAGCACGACCAGCAACGCCTTGCCGACCTCCGCGTGCCACGCACTGGCCGCGTTTGCGGTCGCGCTGGAGACAAACCGGTTCAGCGGGCCGGTGGTCGCAATTTCATCGTCGGCGACCAAGCCGGTGGCCACCTGCAGCGCCAGCAAACTTAGCAGCGCCCATACCGACCATGCACCGACAGGGCTGTGGCCAATGTCGTAGCGCCCGTTCGGGCCACGGTCGCCGCGCAGGTAGGCGATCACGCTGCGCGGCCCGTACAGGAACGACGCGAATCGCGACCAGTAGCCGCCGAAAAATCCCCAGGCCAGGCGAAATACGAGCAGGGTCAACACCAGCAATCCAAACCGGATGTGCCAGATCATCGCGTTGCCGCCGACCTGGCCGGTGACGACGGAGCCGATCACGGTCAGTGTCAGTACCCAGTGGAACAGCCGTGTTGGCAGGTCCCACACGCGCACGGGATGAAGTGGCGGCTCAGACGGATCAGGGTTCATGGGTCTGGCGGCGGGGGTCTCGGTACGGCAAGTCCGAACGATAACGCGCGACTGCGACACATGTGATTTTCGATACCAGGGCTTACCCGGGGCATGCAAGTCCTGCCACGCGGCCTGCGTACACTGACTGTGCCCGCAATGACAGGCTTGTCGAAGGGGCGCCAGCCATCGCAACCATTTTCGAGGAAATCGCATGCCGTCGATGAACTACCGCCCCGCCCTCGCCGCCCTCGTGCTCGGAATTGTCGGGGCGCTGGCAGCCTTCCCCGCGGCCGCGCAATATCGCAACGCCGACGCTGCGATCAAGTACCGTCAGAGCGCGATGTCGCTGCAGAACAATCACTTGGGGCGCCTGTTCGCGATGATCAACGGCCAGGTGCCGTTCGACGCCAAGGTGGCGGCCGAGAACATCGAGATCGTCGCCTTGCTCAACAGCCGCGTGCAATTCGCCGCCTTCATCGAGGGCAGCGACAAGGGCAACACGCGCGCCAAGCCCGAGATCTGGACCGAGAAGGACAAGTTCGCTGCACGTGTGGCCAAGAGCCAGGAGGACGTGCTCAAGCTCGCCGCCGCGGGCAAGACCGGTAACCTCGACCAGATCAAGGCCGCTGCCGGGGCCGTCGGTGAGAGCTGCAAGGCCTGCCACGACGCCTACCAGAAGCCCCAATAGGGCTGCCGAGTCGCGCAGGATCGGGCCCGCTATTGCGGGCCTTTTCCATTGCGTG
>JANOPR010000327.1:0-9681 GCA_031421955.1 Burkholderiales bacterium | reverse complement strand
CAACCGGGCCACCGCGTCGCGCACCGGTTGCATCGAGACGCCCTGTTGCAGCGCCAGCGTTCGCAGCGGCCGTGGCGCCGGCGAGCACGGTGCGGCGCCGGGTGTCGATGGATGCACTCATGTGGGTCGTCTCCTTGAGTTGAAAATGCTCACCGACTTGACTTCGGGTCCTGATTTCCCGCGCCGGAGCACCAGCTTGCCACAATCTGTGATCACAGTTATCGTGCCCCAAAGCTCACTGTTTGTCCACTTGGGACTTCACCGCCCCGAAATTCCTTCGACGAGCCTTGCACAGACCCCATGGACGACACTCTAGGTGCACGGGTGCTGGCACACCTGCGGGAGCAACTGGTCACGGGCATGCTGGCGCCGGGCGACAAGCTGTCGCTGCGAACGCTGGCGCTGCAACAGGGCGTCTCGATGCAACCGGTGCGCGACGCGGTGGCCCGGTTGGTGGCCGAACGTGCGCTCGAGGTCACGCCCAAGCGATCGGTCCAGGTGCCGTTGATGTCGCTGGTGCAGTTTCGCGAACTGAAAGCGATACGCCTGTGCGTTGAGGGGTTTGCCGCAGAACAAGCGGCACGCCAGCGTGGCGGCCTCGAGCTCGGCGCCATGCGCCGCCATGAAGGCACTTTCCGGCGCGAAAGCGCGCGTCGCACGCCCGACGTCGATGCGGCGATCGTCGCCAACGCGAACCTGCACTTCGCCGTGTATCGCGCCGCAGGCATGCCGGCGTTGGTGGCCATCATCGAAGGCCTGTGGCTGCGGATCGGGCCGGTGCTCAACCTTGACTTGCGCGACGGCAAGAACCGCTTGCGCAGTGGTGTTGCGGCGCGCTGCCATGCGGAATTGTTCGCCGCCATCGAGCACGGAGACTCTGATGCGGCGCGCAAGGCACTGCAGGAAGATATCGACAGTACGGCTACGTTCATTGAAGCACGCGGCGTCTTGCCGCGCGACTAGGACACACGAAAGGGTCTCACATGGATCTGGGTCTCAAGGGCCTGCGCGTCATGGTCTCCGCCGGCGCGGGCGGTATCGGGCTGGCCATCGCGCGGGCGTTCGCGCGCGAAGGCGCCCGCGTGGCAGTGTGCGACGTCGACGCGGTTGCGCTGGCGGCTCTGGCGCAGTCAGACGCGCTGCTGCACGCCACGCCCTGCGATGTCTCGCAACGTGCCGACGTGGCGCGTTGGTTCGACAGTGCTCTGGCGCACCTGGGCGGGTTGGACTGCCTGGTCAACAACGCCGGCATCGCCGGGCCGACGGGCAAGGTCGACGCCATCGAGCCCGAGGCCTGGGACCGCTGCATTGCCGTCGACCTGACGGGGCAGTTCAACTGCGTGCGCCTGGCCGTGCCGGCGCTGCGCGCCTCGGCCAACGCCAGCATCGTCAACGTGTCATCGCTGGCCGGCCGGCTGGGCTTTGCATTGCGCACGCCCTACGCAGCGGCCAAATGGGGCGTCATCGGGCTGATGCGTTCGCTGGCGGTTGAACTCGGGCCCGACAACATCCGCGTCAACGCCGTGCTGCCGGGCATCGTCGCCGGTGAGCGCCAAGTGCGCGTGCTTACGGCCAAGGCCCAGGCGCGCGGCGTGACCTTCGACGAGATCGAGCAGAGCGCGTTTGCCGCGACGTCGATCAAGCAGTACGTGACCGCCGAGCAGCTCGCCGACTACGTGGCCTTCCTGGCCAGCTCGCGCGCTGCGACGATTTCGGGGCAGGCGCTGTCGGTGTGCGGGGACACGAACATGTTGAGCTGAGAGCGGGAACGCGAGGCATCCCGGCGCGGTTGCCGCCGCCGACGGGCCTAGACTGAGGGCCGGCGACGGCAACGCGACGACCGGTGCGACAATAGATTATGCTTATGCGCTGATATTGAAGCGTGTCCGCGACCCCGATTCAACCCACGCCATCCTGCGCGTCCAGGCAGGGTGGCCGACCAGGCCCTCAGCGATGAACCTGCATGACCTCCTGCGCACTGGCGCCGACAACGACATCGCGATCGCCGCCCCGGGCCGACCCGGACTCGACTTCCGCGGCCTGCGCGCACTGATCAGCGACACCGGCGCGGCACTCAACCAGGCCGGCATCGGCCGCAATGACCGCGTGGCCATCGTGCTGCCCAACGGCCCCGAGATGGCGACCTGTTTCCTGGCCTGCGCCTCGTCCGTCACGAGCGCGCCGCTGAACCCCGCGTACCGGCTCGACGAGTTCGAGTTCTACCTGACTGACCTGCAGGCCAAGGCCTTGATCGTCGAGCGCGGCTCGCAGTCACCGGCGGTCGACGCGGCGCGCAAGCTCGGCGTGCGCGTCATCGAGCTGTTGCGGGCCGAGGGCGCCAGCGCCGGGGAATTCACGCTCGACGCCGGCCCGGCGGCGGCGTGCGAAAGCGGTGGCCCGGCCCAGGGTGACGATGTGGCGATGGTGCTGCACACCTCGGGCACGACCTCGCGGCCCAAGCGGGTGCCGCTGTCGGTGGCCAACCTGTGCGCTTCGGCCGGCCACATCGCCGCCACGCTGGCCTTTACGCCGCGCGACGTCGGCCTGAACATCATGCCGCTGTTCCACATTCATGGGCTGATTGCCGGCGTGCTGGCGCCGCTGTCGGCCGGCTCGCGCGTGTTCTGCACGCCGGGCTTCAATGCGTTGCGCTTCTTCGGCTGGATGGACGAGGCCCACCCGACCTGGTACACGGCAGTACCGACGATGCACCTGGCGATCGCCTCGCGCGGCAAGCACAACGTGGCCGTCATCCAGCGCCACCCGCTGCGCTTCGTGCGCTCGTCGTCGTCGGCACTGCCGCCGCAACTGATCGGGCAGCTCGAAACCATGTTCAAGGCGCCGCTGATCGAGTCCTACGGCATGACCGAGGCGACGCACCAGATGGCGTCGAACCCGCTGCCGCCGCTGCCGCGCAAACGAGGCTCGGTCGGCATCGCAGCGGGGCCCGAGGTGCGCATCCGCCGCGAGGACGGCGCCTTCCTCGGCGCCGGCGAGCCGGGCGAGATCGTCATCCGCGGGCCCAGCATCACCGCCGGCTACGAAAGCAACGAGAAAGCCAACGCCGAGGCCTTCGTCGACGGCTGGTTCCGCACCGGCGACCAGGGCATGCTCGACGCTGACGGCTACCTGAGCATCACCGGGCGGCTGAAGGAGATCATCAACCGCGGCGGTGAAAAGGTGAGCCCGCGCGAGATTGACGAGATCCTGCTCGACCATGTCTCTGTCGCCCAGGTGGTCGTCTTCGGCGCGCCGCACAAGCGGCTGGGCGAGGAAGTGGCCGCGATGGTCGTGCTGCACGAGGGCCACGAATGCGAGGAACGCGAACTGCAGAAATTCGTGGCCCAGCGCGTGGCGGCCTACAAGGTGCCCAAGAAGATCCTCTTCGTCGACGAACTGCCCAAGGGCGCGACCGGCAAGCTGCAGCGCATCGGGCTGGCGCAACGCATCGGCCTGGGCTTCGGCTCCTACGTCGCCGGCGAGTTCTAGGCCATGCGCTACGCCATCGTCGGCGCCGGTGCGATCGGCGGCTACCTCGGCGCGAAACTCGCGCTCGCCGGCGAAGACGTCACCTTCATCGCCCGCAACAAGAATCTCGCCGCGATCAACGCGCGAGGCTTCAGGCTGGTGCTGCCCGACGGCAGCGAGCAGCACGCGGCCAGCGTGCGTGCCGTGCAGGACATGACCGAGGCCGGACCGCAGGACGCCGTGCTGTTGACCACCAAGGCGCACCAGGTACGCGACCTGCTGCCGGGAATGCGCGCGCTGTTCGGCCCGGCCACGATGGTGGTCACGATGATCAACGGCCTGCCGTGGTGGTACTTCCACAAGCTCGGCGGGCCGTACGATGGACGGACGCTTTCGAGCGTCGACCCCGACGGCGCGCTGGCCGCGGGCATCGAGCCCGAGCGCCTCATCGGCAGCATCGTCTATCCGGCGGCGGAGTTGCTCGAGCCTGGCGTCGTCAAGGTCATCGAGGGCAACCGCTTCACGCTCGGCGAGCTCGACGGCGAGCGCACGCCGCGCATCGAGACGTTAGCCAAGTCGATGATGGCGGCCGGCTTCAAGGCGCCGGTGGCGCGCGATATCCGCTCCGAACTCTGGGTCAAGCTGTGGGGCAACCTCAGCTTCAACCCGATCAGCGCGCTGACGCACGCCACGCTCGACGACATCTGTCGCTTCCCGCTGACGCGTGAGTTGGCCGCGCGGATGATGACAGAGGCACAGGCGGTGGGCGAGAAGCTCGGCGTCGAGTTCAAGGTCTCACTCGAGCAGCGCATCGCCGGCGCCCAGGGCGTGGGCGCGCACAAGACCTCGATGCTGCAGGACGTTGAACATGGCCGCGCGCTCGAGTTGCAGGCGCTGGTGGGCAGCGTGGCCGAGCTGGCGCGGATCACCGACACGCCGACACCGACGATCGACGCCATCTACGCGGTCACGGCGCTGCTGGCGAAGACCTTGGCGGAGAAGGGCGCGCGGCTCGAACTGCGGCCAGGCTGAGCGCGGCGAGCGCGCCGGTCAGGCCAGCGCGCGGCCGATCAAGATGCGCTGCACGTCGCTGGTGCCCTCGTAGATCTGGCATACCCGCACGTCGCGCCAGATGCGCTCGACGGGGAAGTCGCTGACATAGCCGTAGCCGCCGTGGATCTGGATCGCCGCGCTGCAGACGCGCTCGGCCATCTCGCTGGCAAACAGCTTGGCCATCGCGGCCTCCTTCAGGCAGGGCCGGCCGGCGTCCTTGAGGCTCGCGGCATGGTGGATGAGCTGCCGCGCGGCCTCGATCTGGGTGGCCATGTCGGCCAGGCGGAACTGCAAGGCCTGGTGCTCGAAGATCGGCTTGCCGAAGGACTCGCGCTGCTTGCTGTAGGCCAGTGCGGCTTCGAACGCCGCGCGGGCCATGCCCACGGCCTGGCTGGCGATGCCGATGCGCCCGCCCTCCAGGCCCGAGAGCGCGATCTTCAGGCCCTGGCCCTCAATGCCTATCAGATTCTCGGCGGGGACGCGGCAGTTCTCGAAGCGGATCTGCGCCGTGTCGCTGGCATGCTGGCCGGTCTTGTCTTCCAGGCGCGCCACGCTGTAGCCGGGCGTGGCGGTGGGCACGATGAAGGCGCTGATGCCCTTCTTGCCGGCGGCCTTGTCCGTCACCGCCATCACGATCGCGACGTCGCCGTTCTTGCCGCTGGTGATGAACTGCTTGACGCCGTTCAAGACGTAGACGTCGCCGTCGCCATCCTTCACAAGTTGGGCGGTGGTCCTCAGGCCGCCGGCCTCGGAGCCGACATGCGGCTCGGTCAGGCAGAAGGCGCCGAGCAATTCGCCGCGGGCCAGCGGCTTGAGCCATTGCTGCTTTTGCGCCTCACTGCCCCAGGCCATCAGGATCGAGCACACGGGGCAGTTGTTGACGCTGACGATGGTGCTGGTGGCGCCGTCGCCGGCCGCGACTTCTTCCAGGATCAACGCCAGCGCCAGGTAGTCCAGCCCGGCGCCGTCGTACTCGGCGGGCACGGCCACGCCGTAGCAACCCAGCTCGGCCAGGCCGCGCAGTTCGGCCTTGGGAAAGTGGTGCGACTTGTCCCACGCGGCAGCCTGCGGCGCGATGCGGTCCTGTACATAGGCGCGCACGGCGTCCTGCACGGCGATGTGGTCGTCGGTGAGCAGCATGGTTCCCGGCCTGGTCAGATCGATACCGAGTGTCGCGCAGTCGCGCCGCGAACGGCATTCAGCGGAATCTGGGCGTCGAACGTCACGAAGCGACCGTCGTGCTCGACGGCGAGTGCCAAGAGGTACAAGTCGGTGAGCTGGCGATGGCCATGCATGCGCCCGTGGTGCAAGCGCGTCGCGTCGAGCAGGCTGACGTCATCGGGCCAGAAGGCATGGCTGGCGGTGGCGCATGAATGACTCAGCATCGCCAGCGCGTCGGCCAGCAGCACCGGGTTGGGATAACCCGGCTGGCTCATGATGCGAACGCAGCCGTTCTGCGTCAGCGGGCAACTGGCCCAGCCGTGGCGCGCATGGCCATCAAACCAGCGCGGCCGTGCGATGGTGGACATGTTGTTCATCGTGAAGCGTGATCAGCACATTGACGTTCAGCAGCGCGCGCGGCGCGGTCGGCTCAGTAGATGCCATCGTCGCGCAACTGGTTGATCTTCTCGTTGGTCAGGATCCCACCGCGTTTGGGCAGCGGCTGGATGCCCAGGCGGGCCAGTCGGCTGCGCGACGGCGCGCCACGGCCGGCCCCGGGCGCGTCAGTCTGGACCAGCGCGCGACGCGCCAGCTCCGTGATCACCGCGCCCACGCTGAGCTTTTCACGGCGTGCGGTTTCCTTTGCCGCGAGCAGTACGTCGTCGGCGATATCGAGCGTGGTGCGCATCGGGAGTCCTTGATCAGGTATTGAGTGATGATCGCGCATCACGCATCGCTGGCCTACGGTCGCTCGGCAAGCGCCAGCCGCGCCGCCAGCAATGCAAAGAGGCCGCCACCGGCCAGATGCAGGCCGCGCGCCCATGCCGGCCGCGGCTGCCAACGGCGCAGGGGTGCCACCAGCACCACGAAGGCGGCCAGGAAGACGCCGCCCTGGACGATGAACCAGGCGCCGAGGAAGAGGAAGGCGAGTGTCTTGCTCGGTGCGTCGGCGGCAATGAACTGTGGCAGCAGGGCGAGGAAGAACAGGGCGATCTTGGGGTTGAGTACGTTGGTCAGGAAACCCTGGCGGAACACCGCCCACGCGGGGCGCCGCGCTTCGGATGCCGCGGTTGCAGGTGCGGCCCCGTCGCGACGTAGTGCCTGGCGCAGCATGCCCACGGCCAGCCACAACAGGTACGCTGCACCGGCCCACTTGACGAGGTTGAACGCCGCGCTCGATGCGGCCAGCAGCGCGGCCAGGCCGAAGGCAGCCGCCAGCGTGTGCACGACGCAGCCGGCGTTGATGCCCGCGGCCGCGGCCAGACCGGCGCGCACCCCGCCCTTCAGCGTCGACACCAGGGTAAAGGCCATGTCCACGCCCGGCGTGGCGTTGACGACGAACACCGTGAGCGCAAAGAGGGCGAGGTCGTGGCTGCCGAACATGCGCCGTGCCTCAGAGCAATTCGATCGCCATGGCAGTCGCCTCGCCGCCGCCGATGCACAGCGCGGCCACGCCGCGCTTGAGGCCGCGCTTGCGCAGTGCGCCCATCAGGGTGACGACGATGCGCGCGCCGCTGGCACCGATCGGGTGGCCCAAGGCCACCGCGCCGCCATGCACGTTGACGATCTCGTGCGGCAGCTTGTACTCGGCCATCGCCGCCATCGTCACTGCGGCAAAGGCCTCGTTGACCTCCCACAGGTTGACGCTCTTGGCGTCCCAGCCGGCGCGCTTCAAGACCTTGTCGATCGCGCCGACGGGCGCGGTGGTGAACCACTCCGGCGCCTGCGCATGGACCGCATGGCCGGCGATGCGCGCCAGCGGCTTGAACTTCATCCTGGCCGCGGTGCCCTCGCGCATCAGCACCAGCGCGGCAGCGCCGTCGGAGATGCTCGACGAGGTGGCGGCGGTGATCAGGCCATCCTTCTTGAACGCCGGTTTGAGGCCCGGGATCTTGTCGAGCTTGGCCTTGAAGGGCTGCTCGTCGAACCTGATCAGCGTCTCGCCGCCCTTGCCGGCGACAGCCACCGGCGCCATCTCCCAGTCGAAGCTGCCGTCTTCGTTGGCGGCCTTGCTGCGCTGCGTGGAGGCGATCGCGAACTGGTCCATGGCTTCGCGCGTGAAGCTGTACTTGCCGACGCATTGCTCGGCGAAAACGCCCATTGCCTTGCCGCGCTCATAGGCGTCTTCCAGGCCGTCGATCGCCATGTGGTCGTACATCGTTGCCGCACCGTACTTGACGCCCTTGCGCGCGAACATCAGGTGCGGCGCATTGCTCATGCTCTCCATGCCGCCGGCCAGGACCACCTCGGCGCTGCCGGCGGCGAGCATGTCGTGGGCGAACATCATCGCGCGCATGCCACTGCCGCACATCTTGCTCAGCGTGACCGCGCCGGCGCTGTCGGGCAACCCGGCGCGGCGCGTGGCCTGGCGCGCCGGTGCTTGGCCCTGGCCGGCCATCAGGCAGTTGCCCATCAGCACTTCGTCTATGGCGTCGCCGGGCACGCCGGCACGCTCAACCGCGGCCTTGATGGCCACAGCGCCCAGCTCCCAGGCCGCGAGGCTGGAGAAATCGCCGAGCAGGCCGCCGATGGGGGTGCGGGCGGCGGAGACGATGACGATGGATTCGGTGGGCATGAGGGGCTCCTCTCGTTCAAGTCGGTAAGTCAGAACCTTGTACTGTGCGCGCTTCCTGCGCCACGCGCTGAATGTGGGCCTGGAAAGCAGGGTCTTCGCCTCGCAGCAGCTGCGGCAGGGCGTTGTGGAAGTCTTCGCGCTGGCACCAGTCGCGCATGTAGTCGTCCCAGGAGTTCCAGCGCCGGCGCTCAGTGGCGCTCATCTCGTCCTTGTAGGCCACCAGGTAGGCGCGCTCGAACAGCGAGATCAGCATGTCGAAGATCACGCGCATGCGCTCGTTCTGCTCAGGCGTGGGGTCGGGCAGGGCCGGTGCCGAGCGCAGTTGCAGGTCGGCGTTGGCGAGCACCACCTTGAGGAAGTCGTTGTAGGCGTCCGAGAGGTGCTGGTAGGCCTCTTCCTCTTCGTTCTCGCGCTCCTTGCGCTGCTCGGCCAAGAAGACCCAGACCGCAAACGGCAGCGCGACCACCGTCACCGCGTAGCTGGCCAGCTCGAAGACTTCGAGGACGGTCATCGGCCGTGGCGGCACGTGCGCAGGGTGGCCTTCGCCCGGGCGCGGCGCAGTGCCTCAGGCAGCCAGGCGCGGGCGCGGAAAACGCTTGTCGGTGTCATAGGGGAACACGTCATGCACATAACCCGCAGCGATGCGCTCCTTGTGGCCCTGCCAGTACGCCGCGTCGAGCAGATCGGCGTGGTGCTTCAGGAAGACTTCGCGCACGCGGGCGTTGCCGAGCAGGAACGGGCCGAAGGTCTCGGGAAACACATCCTTGGGGCCGACGTGGAACCAGACCTCGCCGCTCATCTCCTCTTCTTCGGTGCGCGCCTTGGGCACGCGGCGGAAGTTGCAGTCGGTGATGTACTCGATTTCGTCGTAGTCGTAGAACACCACCTTGCCGTGGCGCGTGACGCCGAAGTTCTTCCACAGCATGTCGCCGGGGAAGATGTTGGCGGCCACCAGGTCCTTGATGGCATTGCCGTACTCGACCACCGCGTGCTCGGTCTGCTCGGGCGTGGCGTCCTGCAGGTAGATGTTGAGCGGGATCATGCGCCGCTCGATGTAGAGATGGCGGATCACGAGCGCGTCGCCGTCCTCCTCGAGCACGCTGGGGCAATGGTGCTTGAGTTCGGCCACCAGGGCGTCCTCGAAGCGCGCCCGCGGAAACGCCACGTCGGCGTACTCGAGCGTGTCGGCCATGCGGCCGACGCGGTCGTGGGTCTTGACCAGCAGGTACTTGCCCTTGATCTGTTCGCGCGTGGTGTCCTTGGGCGGCGGGTAGAAGTCCTTGATGACCTTGAACACATAGGGGAACGACGGCAGGTCGAAGACCAGCATGACCATGCCCTTGATGCCGGGGGCGACGCGGAAGTGGACGCTCGAGTGCCGCAGGTGGTGTAGAAAGTCGCGGTAGAACAGGTTCTTGCCGTGC
>JANOPR010000326.1:0-2762 GCA_031421955.1 Burkholderiales bacterium | reverse complement strand
CACCACAACGGCAAGGGCATACAGCTTGAGCTCGACGGTCGCCAGGATCGCGGCCACGGCATGGCCAGCATGAAGCACCGCGCCAAGCAGCTTCACGGCCAATGCCTGGTCGAGTCCGGACCCGGCTACGGAACCGTGATCCGCCTCACGATTCCACTCGAACGGCACACAACCACAGGCTGAGGCACTGGTAGCATGCGACGGCCCATTCTTGGGCCTTTCGGAGGCCGCACCATGAAGACCATCCTGCTCCTCGAGGATCTGCCCGAAATCCGCGCCTGGTTGAAGACGCTGGTGATGCAGGTCTTCCCTGACGGTCAGATCTCCGAAGCGGCACGCGTGCATGATGCGCTCGCGCTGGTCTCGGCGATAAAGTTTGACTTGGCACTGTGCGACCTGGGACTGCCTGACGGCTCGGGCGTGGCCGTGGTCGAAAAGCTGCGCGACACGCAGGCCGAATGCCAGTCGGTGGTGGTCACGATCCACGACGACGACGAGCACCTGTTCCCCGCGCTGCAGGCCGGCGCCTTCGGCTACATCCTCAAGGAGCAGCCGCGTGAGTTGATCAGCGAACAACTGCAACGCATCAGTCAGGGCGAGCCCCCGTTGTCGCCATCGATCGCGCGCCGCGTGATCGCCTACTTCGCCGCCCAGAACAAACCGCAGCAACCTGACCTGTTGCCGCATGTCTCACTGACCGAGCGTGAAAGCGAAGTGCTGTTGCGCGTGGCCAAGGGTTTCACCCTACCCGAGATCGGCGTCCAGCTCGGCTTGTCGCGCCACACGATTGCCGACTACGTCAAACAGATCTACCGCAAGTTGAACGTCAGCTCGCGCGCCGAAGCCGCGCTGGAGGCCCAGCGCCTGGGATTGTTCCGCCGGTCATGAAGGCCCCGCGATGATCGGCCGACTCACAGGCACGCTGGCGGCCAAGGCACCGCCGCAGTTGCTGGTCGATGCGGGCGGCGTCGGCTATGAGGTGGACGTACCGATGAGCACGTTCTACAACCTGCCCGCGCTGGGCGAGCGCATCACGCTGCTGACGCACTTCGTGGTCCGCGAGGATGCGCAGCAGTTGTTCGGTTTTCTGAGCAACGAGGAGCGCGCGACCTTTCGCCTGCTGATCAAGATCAGCGGCGTCGGCCCGCGCACCGCGCTGGCCATCCTGTCGGGCCTGTCGGTGGGCGAATTGGCGCAGGCGGTTGCGGCACAGCAGCCCGGCCGGCTGGTGAAAGTACCCGGCATCGGCAAGAAGACCGCCGAGCGGCTGCTGCTCGAACTCAGGGGCAAGCTGGGGCCGGATCTGGCCGTGCCGGCCAGCCTGGTCAACGACAACCAGGGTGACATCCTGCAGGCCTTGGTGGCCCTGGGCTACAGCGAACGCGATGCCGCCGCAGCGCTGAAAGCGCTCCCCGCTGACGTCGGCGTCAGCGATGGCATCAAGCAGGCGCTGAAGGCGCTGTCGCGCTGATCAGTGCTTGTGCGCGTCGGTCGCTGCGGCCGGCCGGGTCTGCACCACCAACACGGTCTCGATTTCACCGGCTTTCTCGAAACGCAGCTTGAGCGGCACCTTGTCGCCCGCCTTCAGCGGCGCCTTCAAACCCATCAGCATCAGGTGCATGCCGCCGGGCTCGAGCTTCGTCGTCTTCCCCGCCGGCACCTCGAGAGCTGCCAGCTCGCGCATGCGCATGACGTTGCCATCCATGCGCATCTCGTGCACCTCGACCCGCTGCGCCACCGCTGTGCTCCCGCCCAGCAGCCGGTCCGGCGTCGCGGCGTCGTTGCGCAGCGTGAGGTAGGCGCCACCGGCATGCTGGCCCGCCACGGTGGGTCGGGCCCAGGGCTGTTCGATCTTCAGGCCCGCGGGTGGGGAGGTTTGGGCGTTGACGCCCGGTGCGGCCATGGCCGCAGCCAGGACCAGCGAGTGCAGGAGATGGCTCTTCATGCATGAAATGATAGCAACCGCCACCGATAATCCGGGCCATGACGATCCAGACCGATGACCTCGGCAGCAGTGCCCCGGCCCTGCGCGTGCTGAGTGCGGCGACCGCCTCGCCCAACGAAGAGGCCATCGAGCGCGCCTTGCGGCCCAAGGCCATGGCCGAGTACATCGGCCAGCGCAAGACGCGCGAGCAGCTCGAGATCTTCATCGGCGCGGCCAGGATGCGCAGCGAGGCCCTGGACCATGTCCTGCTGTTCGGGCCACCGGGGCTGGGCAAGACCACGCTGTCGCACATCATCGCCGCCGAGCTGGGTGTCAACCTGCGCCAGACCTCGGGGCCGGTGCTGGAAAAGCCCAAGGACCTGGCGGCGATCCTGACCAACCTCGAGCGCAACGACGTGCTCTTCATCGACGAAATCCATCGCCTCTCGCCCGTGGTCGAGGAGATCCTGTACCCGGCGCTGGAAGATTACAAGATCGACATCCTGATCGGCGAGGGCCCGGCGGCGCGTTCGATCAAGCTCGATCTGCAGCCATTCACCCTGGTCGGCGCCACGACGCGCGCTGGCATGCTGACCAACCCGCTGCGCGACCGCTTCGGCATCGTCGCCCGGCTGGAGTTCTACAGCGCCGAGGAGCTGGGGCGCATCGTGCACCGCTCGGCCGGCCTGCTCAAGGTGCCGATCGACGCCGCCGGCACGCTCGAGATCGCGCGCCGGGCGCGCGGTACGCCACGCATCGCCAACCGGCTGTTGCGCCGCGTGCGCGACTTCGCCGACGTCAAGGCCAGCGGCCACATCGACAAGGCGGTGGCTGACGC